>CADBRR010000065.1 GCA_902797145.1 uncultured Eubacteriales bacterium
CAGTTGGTTAGAATGCCAGCCTGTCACGCTGGAGGTCAGGGGTTCGAGCCCCCTTCGGATCGCCATTTTTATGCGGGAGTAGCTCATTTGGTAGAGCGCTGCCTTGCCAAGGCAGAGGTGGCGGGTTCGAGCCCCGTCTCCCGCTCCAAGGATGCGGGTATAGTGTAATGGTAACACATTAGCCTTCCAAGCTGAGATAGTGGGTTCGAGTCCCATTACCCGCTCCAAATATTTAATAATATGGGTTGTTAGCTCAGTTGGTAGAGCACCTGACTCTTAATCAGGGTGTCCAGGGTTCGAGCCCCTGACGACCCACCATGAAAGAAACTTGGTTTATCGATTAAATCAGGTTTTTTTAGTTATATTCGCCATTGTGTGTTATATTTTGGCTACTTCGAGTGTTATTGTATTTCATGTAGTTTTTGAATGCGAATATAATATCACTTCTCATCAGGAAATGTAATTTGTGTAGTAAACACAATATAACTTATAACTTGCGAGGTTTATGTTATAATCGGTCGTTGTTACGATAATATGGCTGCAACGTTCTGTGCTGTTTACCAAATGATGCTTCTTTTAGCTATATTTGCCTTTTAATTGAAATATACAGAAAAATTTCAGCATCATAATCATTTTTCTTCATAAAATAACCATAACATACCCGCAAAAACATAAATTAAAACTATTGCATTTTTTATGTTTAAGAATATCCAATAAAAATTATTGACGGAATCCAATCAACATTATATACTAATAATAAAAATAAAAAGGAGATTTGATTTATGCCAAAAGTATTGCTTATTAATGGAAGTCCCGACCCGAAAGGTTGTATCGCAAGGGCATTTAAAGAACTTGAAAAGACATTTGAACATGAAGGCATAGAAACAAAGAATATTCATATCGGAAATAAGAACATAAGAGGCTGTATCGCCTGCAATAAGTGCAGCGAAATAGGCAAATGTGTTTTTAACGATGCAGTAAATGAAGTTGCAGTAGAATTTGAGCACGCTGACGGAATAATTGTTGGAACACCGACATATTATGCGCACGCAAACGGAACAGTGCTTGCGTTTATGGATAGGCTTTTTTATAGCACTAATTTTAGTAAACATATGAAAGTTGGCGCAGCGGTTACATCATCAAGGCGAGCAGGGAGCACATCTGCATTTGATGATATAAATAAGTATTTTACTATTGCGGGTATGCCAATAATTTCAAGCACGTATTGGAACGAAGTTCATGGTTTTACAGGTGAAGATGTAGAACTCGATATGGAGGGTTTGCAGACAATGCGAAACCTTGCAAGGAATATGGCATTTGTAATCAAATCAATCAAACTCGGAAAAGAAAAATACGGTATGCCCGAAGTCGAACATACCGAATTTACAAGCTTTTTAGATGGTATGAAAAAGTAGTAGCATTACTTTTCAAGCAGTTTTTTAATTTTCCACATGGAGCTTTCGTCAAGGAAAGCTTCTATTTTTGTACCATCGCTTTCGTGTTTTTCGCTTATAATCTGACCATAATTTCTTATAAGCGATATAACATCATATTTTGAATACGGAACGAGCAGTTCAACCTTTGTCCTTGCAGAATTGAGCATAACCTCCACTTTATCGAGCAATTCCTCTATTCCTGTTCCGTTCTTTGCGCTTATGAACGCAAAATTTCCCCTTTGGAGCGGATGCGCATTTTCTTTGTCAACCTTGTTATAAACATCAATTCGTGGCGTGTCAATAGCTTCAAGGCTTGTCAAAACATCTTCAACAACACGCATCTGGCTATCATAATATGACGAAGAACAATCGACAACGTGGAGAATCAAATCTGCCTTTTCAACCTCATCGAGCGTTGAACGGAAAGCCTGTACAAGATCATGCGGAAGCTTGTTTATAAAACCAACAGTGTCAGAGAACAATACATTTGTTCCGTTTTTTAGCGTTACTTGCCTAACTACCGGGTCAAGCGTTGCAAATAATTTGTCTTCAGCAAGAACGTCTGAGTTAGAAATAGTATTCAAAAGCGTTGATTTGCCAGCGTTAGTATAACCTACAAGCGCAACGAGCGGAATAGGATTTTTTTCTCGCCTCTCTCGCCTTAAACCTCTTTGCTTTTCTATTTCCGCAATCTCTTGTTCAAGCTCATAAATTCTGCGCTTCATACGCCTGCGATCGATTTCAAGCTTCTTTTCGCCAACGCCCCTTGCGCCAATACCACCGCCCTGCCTTGAAAGTGCAATACCTTTACCGGTAAGCCTTGTCTGCATATATTTGATTTGCGCAAGCTCTACTTGAAGTTTACCCTCTCTTGACTGCGCGCGTGAAGCAAATATATCGAGTATAAGCGTTGTTCTGTCAATAACACGACAGCCCGAAGCATCTTCAAGATTTCTTAGCTGAATTGCGTTTAGCTCGTCATCAAAAATTATAAGGTCTGCTTCAAGCTCGCTCGCTTTAAGCGATAACTCTTCTGCCTTGCCGCTACCAATATATGTTGCATTGTCAATAACTTTGCGCTTTTGGATAATTTTGCCAACAACATTTGCGCCAGCCGTCTTTGCAAGCTCTGCAAGCTCCGAAAGCGTATCGTAACCCTCATTGTTTTCAATGCCAACAAGAATAGCCCTTTCGGGTTCTGCCTGCGTAACATCTTTTGTCGTACTTCTGAACCTGTCGTCCGATGCGTTGATTTCATCGAGCAAAGCCTGTTGCGGAAGCTTTTTAGGGCTCATAGGTCCATATATAAGAACCTGACGCTCATCATCTGAAAGCTCACCAAGATATGCAGCGTATAAATTGTTAGGCTTGCCGTCAATAACACCTATTGCAACCATACTGTCAAGGCGCATTGAACGGAGTGTTCCTAAATCTACACCTGAAAGCCTGCCGTCACCATTCGGATGCGTGTGTATGCAGCGAACACCGCAAAGCCTATCTTCATTTCGTACAAGTCGCATAGACGGCATAGAAACGGTGGAGGAGTCACCGATTGAAACATCGACAACTCTGCCGTCACGAGAAATATATACAGAAATTTCTCTGCCGATTATTTGTGTAAATTCGCTCATAAGAGAAAGCAATTCGTACGAAGCAAACTCATATTGAAGCATTCTTAAATCGTATATAGTAGCTATCCTATCAAGCAATATATTTTTAATACCGTCTGTATTTCCGTTTACTTTATTTTGCATAATGATTTCCTGTCAATATTTTTATTAACTCTATTATAATAAATAAATTCACGAGTTTCAACAACAACCGTACCCGAAAGCAAAATTATTGATAGAATGTTTGGCATAGCCATAAGGATATTTATTTTTTCACCAACGCTCCATACAAAGTTAGTGTCAGTTAAAGTGCCAAGTGCAGTAGAAATAATAAATATAACAAGATACAATTTCAAATACTTGCCGCCCGTTAAAAATTCAAAGCATCGTGTTCCGTAAAGCGACCAACTCAGAACTGAAGATATACTGAAGAAAAATATAAACATCGTAAGAAAAAACGCACTTGTTTTCATCGAGAAAATCGAAGAAAATGCACTTATGACTATAACCATTCCATTTGATGACAAATCAACTCCGCTCGTTAGAACCGCAAGCGCAGTAAGCGTGCAGATAATGTGCGTATCAAAAAATACTTCCGCTATACCAAATACAGCCTGATGTACCGGTGATATAACCTGCGATTGAGCGTGCGCAATAGGGCTTGAACCCATACCTGCCTCGTTTGAAAACGTACCCTTTGATATTCCGACCTTGAACGCTTTTGTAACAAAAAAACCGCCTATTCCGCCAACGACTTTTTGCGCATCAAAAACATCATTGAATAACGAACTAAATGCAGGTAAAATCATATCTGAATTTTTTATTATAACCGAAACGGAAAAAATTATGTACATAGACCCCATAATGGGCATAATGAATTTGTTTGCCTTGTTTACGCTTTTTGCACCTTTTAAAATTACGATTGAAACGATAAACGATAGAATTATTCCCACTATAAGCTTTGTTTTTGTATCGGAAGTTCCAATATATGAACAAAACGCAGTTGAAATAGTGTTCGATTGAACCATATTCCCCGAAAACAGCGAGGCGGAAATTCCAAACAATGCAAATATAACAGATAATAATTTAAAAAAAGCTTTGCTTTTAAGCCCATTTTTTATAATGTACATACAACCGCCGATATATTCGCCTTTTCTGTTTTTTTGACGGAACTTTACAGCGAGCAGAACCTCAGCATATTTTGTCATCATCGCAAAAAAACCGCTTACCCACATCCAAAATATTGCTCCAGATCCGCCTAACGAAATTGCGCTTGCAACACCTGCAATGTTGCCCGTTCCAACCGAGCCTGCAAGCGCAGTCATAAGCGACTCAAAAGGCGATGTAGACTCTCCTTTTTTGTCGCTTTTAGAAAATATGGCTTTAATTATATCTTTTATATGCGTGAACTGAAAAAAACCGAGTGAAAATGTAAAATATATGCCTGTTATAAAAAGAATAAGCTCCACATTTGCCTCCCAATATAATTATTATTCTAAATTATATTAAGAAATGGAGCTTATTTGCAGATTATTTATTTAATTTTAATTCCGTATATCTTCTGACCTCTTGTGCCAACAACCACCATATTGTTGAATACAGCAGGCGATGCTTCAACATTGGAACCTAAATCTATAACATCAAGCTGTTTGCCTGTAAGTCCGTCGAGCAAGTACATATTTCCTGCCTGATTGCATTGAATTATATAACCGTTTCCGTCATCATCATATACGCATACAGGCGAACTCCAAGGATATTTTGCCATATCAAACGACCATACCTGCTTGCCGGTCTTCTTGTCAAGCGCAACAAGCTTGCCTTTATATCCATCAGGATTGAACGATACAGGAACAAAAATAAGGTTTGATAACTTGTTTTTGCCTACTGCGATAGTTCCCTGAACACCGCCTGAAACGCCGTCGCTCGTCTGACAGTTGAAATCCGTGTTTTTCCATACTATTTCGCCTGTTTCAGCATCAATTTTCCATATGGGAATGTTGGCAAATCCGTTCATTTCGGCACGCCAACCGCCATGGAATGAAGTCGATATATAAACATAGGGATGCCCATCTTCAAGTTCAAGAATAGGCGTATCGTTCGTATCATCAAGAACGTCCTGAACCCATATAACTTCATAAGTGTTTATGTTCAGGCACATTAAAAGTCCGCCATTATCCGAGAAAATAGCGTATTCGCCATAGATGATAGCACTATCTTCAATTCCAAGCCAATACTTGTTGTCTACACCGCTTTTTTTGCCTTTGTATCGCCATTTGAGCTTTTCACTCGGATTTATAGAAAGCGTTCCTGCTTCTTTATCGTATTGAGTGTTGAGCTTCATCATATATAGTATTCCGTTTTCGCCGGGATAAATGAGCGTGTCCGTCTTTGCATCGACAAGCGCAGAACTATCATAAGCATACCAATCACGGAGTGAAAATTCATCGGTCGTGCCGAACTCATAAAGCTTTTTACCATCGACAAGGCTTATTATAAATGCACGAGCTTTTTTGCCTCCATCAAGCGGACTGTCATCGCCTGCGCCAACGTACATGAGCGGTATGCCTCGTGGGTCTAATGCACCTGCGCCCTTGAACGGGAATCCGAGCGAGATTGACTCCCTCGTTTGTTCGCCTGTTTCTGCATCGAGGAAATAGATGTTTCCATCAAGCGTTGCATAGATAGCTTCGACAAGACCGTCTTTTTCCTTTGCCCATGGCTTCATATTCATTATTTTTTTCGTTTCGCTGTCCCACTCAACGAGCAGAGGCTGACCTGTCCAGCCACTTCCTGTCCATGCACCGTTGCCATACATTTTTGTAAGGCTGCCTGTGCTGAAACTCCATGTCGATGTGTCAAACTTTTTTTCTGTAATATTAGCTTTTCCGTATGCAGGCGTATCCCTGAAATTATTGCCTCTAAATGTTATAACGCCTTTCATATCAGTATAATTTTTTCCAACATCAAAAAAGATTTTTTCAGACCTTGTGTATTCTGAAACTCTTTCTCCCTCAAACTGCAAGCCTGTTTCAATGCCAAAGTCAGACGGCCTTGTTCCTTCAACGCTATGAGGATGAAAATTAATATTCATTGTTGGTTCTTCACTCTCAATAGGTGAAGCTGTATCTGTTATATCAGGCTGTTGAGTTCTTATAATTGCTTGTCCGTCCTTATCTATGTCTATAGGGTCGCCACCATGAGGCGCACAGCCGGTTATAAGAGATAATATTATCATATATATTATAAATTTTTTCATTAAACGTTATCCTCCTGTCCTTATAAATAAATTTTACAACAAATGCTTTATTATATCAAATTAATTTTTTGTGAACAAATTGACGAAAAGATAAATTACCATTATAATAATAGTGTTTATTATTTAAGGAGGACTATTTATGAACAAAAATATCTTAAAAGTAGTTGCGCTTATGCTTGCGATTATGTGCATATTTGCAGGCTGTAGCGTTAAAAAAGAAGAAACAAATTCAACAGATGTTCCGCAAAACACACAATCACAGACAGCTTCACCTCAACAAACACATCAATCAACACCTGAAAGCACAGAAGAAATTACAGAAAAGGTATTTGCAACTATCACAATGGAAGATGATTCCGTTATAAAGCTTGAACTTTATCCTAACATTGCGCCCGAAACAGTTAAGAATTTCGTAAGCCTTGCAAGAAAAGGATTCTATGATGGAGTTACATTCCATAGAGTGGTTAAAGGCTTTGTAATTCAGGGCGGCGACCCCGAAGGAAACGGATTTGGCGGTCCGGGTTATTGTATTAAAGGCGAATTTGAAGCAAATGGATTTAAAAACGATTTGAAGCACGAACGTGGTGTTATTTCTATGGCAAGGCTTTCAAAGCCTTTTGATAGCGCAGGAAGTCAGTTCTTTATTGTGCATCAGGATGCAATGGCATCGCTTGACGGATTGTACGCAGGATTCGGAAGAGTCATTGAGGGAATGGAAGTTGTCGATAAAATCGCATCGGTTGAAACAGACCCTAACACGGATATGCCCCTTGAACCGGTTGTAATTAAATCAATTACGATTGACGGCCCTGAACTTGGCGAACCCGAAAAGTTACCAAGCTTATAAAATTAAAAAAAGCATAACAAAGCGGCACCGAAATAGGGGATAGGATATTCGGTGCCGCCTTGCTATATGTGTAACCAATACGGAAATATAGCGAAATTATGCTGTTTTCTTGACTTCATCAGCTTTTGATGAACGAACAGATTTATCGGGATAATCAAAGCTGATTTCATATTTTGAAATGTTTACGATTTTATCTTCGATAGGTGTGCGTTCGCCAATCTGACTTTGCTCGATTATATCGCTGAACTGAGTCTGCCTGTTTTTAATGTTATAGCTTTCTACGCTTCTTGAAAAGCTTGTCGAGCTCCTGCGCTTTTTATTCGCGCGCTGAACGGATTTTTGCTCATCAATAAAACCCATTATTGCAAATAATACCATCAATATTGCTGGTGACATAAATGTAAAGAATATTCCTGCGTGTTCCATTTTTCTATAATTCCTTTCGTTATTAAAGTTCTTTTTAAGAAACAAAATCATTTCTTAACCTGTTGGATACATTATAATATCATTTTAAGAAACTTGCAATACCGTTTTAGGTACTAATTCAAAAATTTTTAACAATTTTGTACTTGAATGATATTATGATATGTTGTATTATATATATAATGGAATTTATGTTAGGAAATGAGAATAAAGATTATGATAAAGTTATCACAGATAAGAAAGGATCATGGAATAACGCAGGCGGAGCTTGCAGATATGCTCGGCGTTCGGCGCTCGGTAGTATCCAAGTACGAAAGCGGAGCAGTATCGCTTACGCAGGAAATGATTTATAAAATATGCGATATATTTGACGTGTCTGCTGATTATTTGCTTGGACGATATGAAAATGATACGACAAATGAATATGTAAATACATATTTTAAAGGCGATAGGGAGGAAGACGGTTCATCTGATACGATGATGGTTGAATCAGTAGGCATTCCGCTTATAGGTCATGTTCATGCAGGTTCGCCAATGCTTGCGCAGGAAAATATAGAGGAGTATATTCCGATATCGCAGCTTCGTTATAAGGATAGCGAATATTTCTTTATGCAGGTCGAGGGCGATTGTATGACGGGCGAATATATACCTGAGGGCGCATATGTGCTTGTTCATATGCAAAGCGATGTTCCTAATGGAAGTATAGGAATTGTAAGGATTGATGATGAAGTTCTTATAAGAACTATAAGGAAATCAAACGGTATGCTCGTATTGATTGCTGCAAACCCAGCATATGAGCCTATGGTTATTTCAGATGGCGATGTTGAAATAATAGGAAAAGTTGAAGAAATAAGAATTGAGGTTAGATGATATGGAGAGTGTAAGACGGTTTTTTAAAAAAATATCATCAAGTATGAGTTTTAAAACAAAGCAGATATTAAAGAATGTTGTTTTTGATATACTTATGATAGGCATAGGTCTTGTTATATTTGCATATTTTCATCATGTAGCTCCACGAAAGGCAGAGAAGCCTGTTGAGCTTCCCAAGGTGACACAGAGTGTTGAAAATAACAATACATCTTCGCCAATAGAAAGCTCCGACCCAACGCTGACACCCGACAATGAACAAAATGATAAGTATGCCGATAAATTTTTATCAGAGGGCAGCGAGGGCAAATATACAAAGGACCCTGAAAATGGCAGATACTCTTATATAAGCAGCAACTTGAATGTAGATGTAAAGCGTGTTCAGGAAAACGGAGTAACATACTTTGTTGCCGATATATATGTAAAGAGCATTGACAATATAAAAACATATCTTGTAGATGGCGCAATAGGGCAGAATAATAAAGCAAGGGTCAGTGAAATGGCACAGGCAGTCAATGCAGTTGTTGCAATTTCGGGCGATTATTGCGGAGCCAGAAGCGACGGAATAGTTGTAAGAAACGGAGTTATGTATAGAAGCAAAATAAGCTATGATAGAGAAATTCTTGCAATGTATGCTGACGGAACGATGGAAATATTCGATCCGCACGATTTTGACCTTGAAGCTGAGAGCAAGAAAGGACTTTTGCAGACGTGGGATTTCGGACCGGGACTTTTAGGTGAAAACGGAGAGGCTTTGACTGAGATCAAGAGCAAGATTGGAAGAGAAAATCCTCGTTCGGCAATAGGATATTTTGATAAGAACCATTATTGCTTTGTAACCGTTGACGGAAGACAAGATGGCTATTCAAAAGGAATGAAATTAACCGAGCTTTCTGAATTGTTTGCGAGCCTTGGCTGCAAAAAGGCATATAACCTTGATGGCGGAGAAACAGCTATGATGGCATTTGATGGCGAGATAATTTCAAAGCCGGCTGACGGCGGAAGGCGATCATCGGATATAATTTATGTAGGTGAGGTGGGAAAATGATTCGTAACGGATTTGGACACGCAGCGATAATTCTTTCAGGAATGATACTCGTTTTGCTCATAATCGATAGCATTAACCCTGCAATGACATTTATAAATAATAATATCACAAAGAATCTATTGTGGATTTTGTGCGTAATAAGTATTTTTAATGCGGTTGCATATGTTATAAAGCTTAAAACAAAAAAGAATAACAATATGCAAAGGCGAGATAACCCACCAAGGCAATATAAGTAAAGATTAAGCATTCAGCAAAAAACGCTGAATGCTATTTTTTTATCGTCTGTGCTTTATTATTTTTTCAATGAGGACAACAGAGTAGTACATTATCGCTGCAAGAACGCAGAGAATGACTATGCTCGCCATAACGAGGTCTAATTTAAACACTTGACCGCCATAAACTATAAGATAACCGAGCCCGGCTTCGGATACGAGATATTCACCGACTATAACGCCGACCCAGCTCATACCAACGCTTATTTTGAGTGCTGAAACGATTGTTTCAACGCTCGATGGCAGAATTACCATAGTAAGCGTCTGCAATTTCGTTGCGCCAAGGGTTTTCATAAGCATTTGCTTTTCATAACCCGTTTCGTTAAAGCCTGAAAGCACAGTTATTATTGTAACGACAAGCGAGATTAAAACCCCCATAGCAATCGTAGATTTAACGCCTGCGCCAACCCATACTATAAGGATAGGACCTAACGCAATTTTAGGAAGCGCATTTAAAACTACAAGGTACGGATCTAATATTTTGGAAAGAGAAGGGCTCCACCAAAGCAATATTGAAATTAGCGTACCAAGAACAGTTCCAAGCATAAAGCTTATAACTGTTTCATATAATGTATAGCCGATGTGCTTGAAAAGCTCGCCCGATTCGAAAAGGCTTATAATAGTGCGAACTATTCTTGACGGACTGCTTGCGATGAATGGGTCGATTATTCCTGCATTTGCAAACAATTCCCATAACACTATTATTGATATAAGAATCATATAGCGAGCAAGGCGAATAAGAAAATTATTGCGTTTTAAACGCTTTATATAAAGGATATGCTCCTGAGAAAAATTTCGTGAACAAGAATTTAAACAGCTTTTAGTTTTCATTTGTTTCTATCTCCTTCCAGATACTTTCAAAATATTGCGAAAACTCAGGGGCATTCCGCCTGCTAAGGGGAATGTCTTCGCAAGAAAGCTTTATTTCGTGTACGCTTTTAACTCGTGCGGGGCGTTTTGAAAAAACGAATACCTTGTCTGACATTGAAATAGCTTCTGATATATCGTGTGTTACAAGTATTGCAGTCTTGTTTTCAGAACGAATTATTCTATGAATTTCGTCTGCAAGCGTGAGCCTTGTCTGATAATCGAGCGCAGAGAACGGTTCATCAAGCAGAAGAACTTCGGGTGAGAACGCAAGCGTTCTTATCAGAGCTACTTTCTGGCGCATACCGCCCGATAACTCCGACGGATAATGATTTTTGAACTCTTTAAGCCCATACTTTTCAAGAAGTGAAAGCGCATAAGCTTTTGTTTGTTCGTTTTTCATATGCTTGACTTCAAGCCCAAGGTAGATATTTTCTTCAATAGTTCGCCACGAGAGAAGTTGGTCGGATTGGAGCATATAACCAGTCTTGTCATCAGGCTTTGTAACTTCAATTCCGTCAAGCGTAACCTTCCCCGATGATGGCTTGAGCGTGCCTGCAAGCATGGAGAGAACAGTAGTTTTTCCGCATCCTGACGGTCCAACTATTGATACGAATTCACGAGGCGCAACAGACATGGACAAGTTCTCAACTGCTGTTGTTTCATCGTGCTTTGTATGGTAAGTAAGATATATATTTTTAAGCTCTACACAGCTTTGTTCCATCATATCATCTCCTTATTAAAAATATACCATATAATATTCAATAACATATATTGTTGTGCTTGAATATTATAATGATGCAGGGAGGTGTTTATATGGACGGATGCTGCATAAGGAGAAAGGGCAGGCATAAAGCAAAGAAAATCAAGAAAAAACATAATGCGTTGAGTGTTTATGCACTATGCTCCGCAATTATTATTCTGATGTGTTTGATTGGTGTTGAATGGGTTATAGCTATGCTGCTCGCAGTGATAATTATATTGCTTATAAAATAAAAATATATGGAATTATCTACTGCAAAGTGTTATAATAATTCCAAGAATATTTTGAGGAGAGTGTAGAGAAATGGCAGCAAAAATATGGGCGCATAAGGGAGCGAGCGCATATGCTCCCGAAAATACTATTCCAGCATTCAAAAAAGCAATCGAAATGGGCGCTGACGGAATTGAACTCGATGTTCATATGTCAAAGGACGGAAAGCTCGTCGTTATCCATGATGCAAAGGTTGATAGAACGTCAAACGGAACAGGTTATGTTTTTGATATGACTTGTCAGGAACTTAAAAAACTCGATTTCTCAAACGGAATGGAAGAATTTAAAGGCACGAGAATACCTACGCTCAGGGAAGTTTATGGTCTCTTAAAGGATACCGATTTGAAAATCAATGTCGAGATTAAGAGTGAAGAAAAGGTCTATATCGGAATATGGAAAGAGCTAATAAAGTTAGAGCGTGAAATGGGAATGCAGGGCAGAATAATATATTCTTCATTCAACCATTATGTGCTTATGAGCTTGCTTGAAACAGACCCCGATGCTGAAATTGGTGTTCTTTATAATTGCGGACTTGTAGACCCGTGGTCATATGCCCAGTATGTTGGCGCAAAGGCTGTACATCCCTATTATAGAACGCTTGAAACTCCAGGCGTTATCGAAGAATGTGTCGAACATGGCATAGATATAAATGCGTGGACTTGCGATGACGAAAAGATTATAAGGAAGCTGTCAGATGCAGGCGTTCATGCGATTATTACTAATAAACCCGATGTTGCGAAAAATGCTTTAAAATAATATACTGTATTTTCTGTTGACTTTACGCTATAATTGAATCGGAGATGATTTTTTAGGAGGTAAACGATTTGAAAAAGCTTATGTTGGGCAATGAAGCCATTGCAAGAGGTATATACGAAGCAGGTGTAAAAGTTACAAGTGCATATCCCGGAACTCCAAGCACAGAAATCAGCGAAAACGTTGCAAATTATCCTGAAATCTACTGCGAATGGGCTCCTAATGAAAAAGTAGCAGTTGAAGTAGCATATGGCGCTTGCGTTGCAGGTGTAAGAAGTATGGCTTGTATGAAGCACGTTGGACTTAACGTTGCAGCAGATCCTATTTATTCAGCATCGTATTCGGGCGTTAATGCCGGTATGGTAGTTATAGTAGCTGATGACCCCGGTATGCATTCATCACAGAATGAACAGGATACAAGGCTTATCGCACGTGCAGCACACGTTCCGTGTTTTGATCCGTCAAACAGCCAGGAATGTAAGGATTTTATGAAAATCGCTTATGAAATAAGTGAAAAGTTTGATACTCCTGTTATCATGCGTACAACAACAAGAATTGCCCATGCAAGAACTGTTGTTGAACTCGGTGAAAGAGTTGAACTCGATATTAAGGATTATAATAAGAATCCTAAAAAGTACATTACAATGCCGGCAAATATGATTGCAAGACATAAGTTTGTTGAACAGCGTGAAAAGGACTTGGCAGAATACGCTTCAACAATGGAAATAAATAAGATAGAATGGAACGATAGAAAAATCGGTGTTATCACATCAGGCGCAGCATATAACTATGTAAAAGAAGCTATGCCCGAAGCATCGGTATTGAAGCTCGGTCTCGTTTATCCTATGCCCAGAAAGCTCATCGAAGAGTTCGCAAATGGCGTAGAAAAACTCTATATCATCGAGGATATGGAACCGTTCTATGAGGATACTATTAAATCGTGGGGAATAGATTGTTCGGGTAAGGATAAGACAGGGCTTCAGGGCGAATTGTTTGAAAGAAAGCTCGAAGAAAAGTTCTGTGGCAAGGAAAATGCAGGTCCTATGGAAACAAAGGATATCCCCGTTAGACCTCCGGTACTATGTCCGGGTTGTCCGCATAGAGGATTGTATTATGTTCTTGGAAAGCTCAAGCTCACAGTATGCAGCGATATAGGCTGTTATACACTCGGCGCATTGGCTCCCTTGAGCAGCGTTGATACAGTTCTTTGTATGGGCGCATCAATCGGTATGGCTCATGGCTTTGAAAAGGCAAGAGGCAAGGAACAGGCAAAGAAAACTGTTGCAGTTCTTGGCGATTCAACATTCTGCCATAGCGGTATGACAGGACTCCTTAATATGATGTATAACCAGTCGTGGGGAACAGTTATCATAGCAGATAACTCAATTACAGGTATGACAGGTCATCAGCCTAACCCCTCAACAGGATTTGATATTCATGGAAATCCTGCTCCGAGCATCGACCTCGTAAAGCTTTGCGAATCAATGGGCATTAAGAATGTAAGAATAGTTGACCCGTTCAATGTCAAGGAGCTTGAACAGGTTTTGCGTGAAGAAACAGCTAAGGACGAACTCAGCGTTGTTATTAGCAGAAGACCTTGCGCATTGATAGTAAAACAGCCCAATACACCTTTTGCTTGTGATAAGGAAAAGTGCAGAAATTGCGGTATGTGTATGAAGATTGGTTGCCCGGCTATTATTAAGACGGAAACAGGCATAAGGATTGACGAAACTCAGTGCGTAGGCTGCGGACTTTGTAAGAATGTATGTCCGTTCGGCGCACTCGATGTAAAGTAATTGAAAGGAGTGAGATGTATGTTTAACATAGTTATAGTTGGTGTTGGCGGTCAGGGAACTCTGCTCGCAAGCAAGATTTTAGGTCAGCTCGCTCTTGAAAATGATTACGATGTAAGAGTAAGTGAAGTTCATGGTATGAGTCAGCGTGGCGGCAGCGTTGTTACATATGTAAGAATGAGCAACGATGAAAAGCTCTATTCAACGCTCGTTGAACAAGGTCAGGCTGATGTAGTATTGGCATTTGAAAACCTCGAAGCACTTCGTGCATTGCCGTATCTTAAAAAAGATGGCACTATAATTGTAAATACACAGGAAATTCTTCCTATGCCCGTTATCGTAGGCGCAACAAAATATCCTGAAGATTGCATTGATAGAGTAAAGGCTGGCGCAAATAAAGTTATCACGATTGACGCTACTAAAATTGCAACAGAATGTGGTACACAGAAAGCTGCAAATATAGTTTTGCTCGGCGTTCTTGCTAAAACACTTCCGTTTACCCATGAACAGTGGATGGACGCTATCGAGAAGAACGTAAAGCCAAAGTTTATTGAAATCAATAAGGCTGCATTCGATAGAGGTTATAATCTGTAAAAATATAATAATATAATTCATTGGCATTCCCGATTCGGTCGGGAATGCTTTTTTGCCATATTCTGTCAATAGATTGTCATATAAAATAAATTGACAGTGTGAAAAAAATGTGTCATAATTAAAATATAATATATTTTTTAGGAGGAAAACATATGAAAATCCGCAATAGAGTATTTTCACTTTTGCTTGCAGCATTGATGGTGCTTGCAATAGCTCCGCTTGGTGTTTTTGCAACATCAGTAATTGAACCGTTCTATGCAGATGTAGTTTTAAACGGTAATAAGGGCGCAACGATAAATGTTTCAAGGCGACCCGAAGTTAAAGTAGATAGAGAAGACCTCGTTGGCGTAACTGTTACAGATTATGCTGTAATAGTTGATGCGCTTGACGGTGCAAAGGGCATAGCGAAAGTTATAATGACAAGCTATGAAGATGTTATAACAGTTGAAATTCCCGTTGGATATACAACGTTTATGTTTGATGGAGATAAGCTGACAGTTTATGAGGGAAGCGATACTAACTATGAAGTAACAGGAATAAATAAGGCTGACGAAGAATATGTAGTTGGCGATGAAAATTTCCCGCTCACATTTGAAGAAGATGAAGAGGGCAATAGAATATATAAAAACTCGGATAAATATTCTTTGAATGTAGGTATCAAGAAAAATGGCGGAGATTATGTTTTTGCAGGAAATGCTGATGATATGAGCATAACTGTTAAAAAAGAAGCTACAAAGCCAGCGCATCTTATGCTCGCAGGGCTTGAACTTGCATCACAGTTTACAGCTCCTATAACTGTTAAAAAGGATAGCCAGTCAACTGTTGAAATTACAGCGCTTGAAGGCTATACAAATACGCTTGAGGATACGGAATTTAACGATGCAGATACATATGGCGCAGTTGCAGACGGCGGCGATGGTACAAACGAAGCATATGCAGAATCCGCTGTTATTAAGGGCAAAGCTTCAGCAAAGATAACTATTGACGGTGCAGGTGCACTCACTGTTGTTGGTAATGCCAAGAACGCAATAAAGACCGGCGAATTAGGCAGCATTACAATCGAAGATGTAAACCTTACAATCTTTGCACAGAAGAACGGAATATCAGCCGATAATGTTGTAAATATCAATTCGGGCGATGTGTTCGTATCCGCAAATAATGACGGAATTAAGGCTTCTCCTGATGCTGTTGATGCGGAAAACGGTATGCAAGGCAATATAAATATTACGGGCGGTTACGTAATGGTAACATCAAATGAAGACGGCATAAATGCAGCAAATGATATCAACCTTACAGGCGGTTTTGTAACTGTTATGAGCGGTGGTGTAGGTTCTGAAAGCGGTGCATTTAAAGCAGACGGAAAGTTCGTAATCAATGGCGCATATGTTTTCGGCGCAGGTTCAAAAATCAACGCTTCAAATGTTGATGTATCAAGCCAGAGCTATGTAACATATACAGAAGAAGTTCCGGCAGACTACATGATAATTATAAAAGTTGATGGCGAAACTCAGTATTCTTCAGTGATAGATTATCCTGTTGACTATGTTATATACTCAGAACCTGAACTCGATGTTGAAAATACTGAGATTATAACAGAAAAATATGTTAAGACATACCCTGTAACGTTTGTTGACGGACTTACAGGCGAAATTATCGCAGAAAATGTGGAAGTTCCTGAGGGCGAAGAACCTGTTCCGCCTATGATTCCTAATCATCCCGGATATGTTTATGTTGGCATTGAAATTTTAGTTGACGATTCTACAGGTAATGTTATGGCAATACTTACATATGAACCTATCGCTGCTGAAACATATAATGTAACGTTCGTTGACGGACTTACTGGTGAAGTTATTGCAGAGGATGTTGAATTTAAATCAGATGAAGAAATTGTTCCTCCGTCAATTCCTGAGCATGAAGGATATGTTTATACAGGTATTGAACTTAAATTCGATGAAAATTCAGGAAAATATATAGCAACACTTATTTATAAGCCTGTTGAAGAAACCTTCAAGGTAACATTCGTTGACGGAGTTACAAATCAGACTATCGCAGAATACGATGTAAAGCGTGGCGAAGCTGCTCCTGAACCCGGTATTCCTGAACATGATGGATATGAATTTGCAGGTTATGATAAGGAATTTGATAACATTCAGGAAGATACAGTTGTTACATTGCTCTATAATGAAGTTGTTTATGTTACATATGATGTAACATTCGTTGACGGACTTACGGGCAAAGTTATTGCAGTTGTAACTGTTAGGGAAGGCGAGGCGGCACAAGCTCCAATAGCACCTGTTCATGACGGTTATAATTTCAGAGGCTGGGATAAGGCTTTCGATAATGTAACAGAAAATATGACTGTAACAGCAATTTATATTGAGATAATGCCGACAGATAGAATGACAGGCGATGCAAATCTTGATGGAGTTGTTGATTCTTCAGATGCAACTGCTATTTTAAGGCACGTTGCACAGCTTGATGAGCTTACAGGTGTTGCATACGACAATGCAGATGCAAACCATGACGGAACAGTTGATTCTGCTGACGCTACATCTGTTTTGAGATTTGTTGCAAAGCTTCAGGATTTAGATTGATAAATATTGCATTGTAGTAAA
>CADBRR010000066.1 GCA_902797145.1 uncultured Eubacteriales bacterium
AACGCTTAAAGTTCTATCTGAAATATCCGTTAGCTGTAACAATGCTCCCAATAATTCCATAGTTTGAAGATATTCGTCTTTAAAAACCACCTCATCCATAGTTTCTATAACAAGGCTTCGCCAAATCGAAATCTCATTTTTTAATCTAAACATTATAAAACCATTGATATTCATAAAATTGTTATCTTTGAGGTATTCCGAAACTTTTGATAAAACTGCTTGTGTATCTCTGATTCTTAATTTTTCTGCTACGATAATAAAAACTTTTTTCTTGTCCGATGATGCAATATCAACATTATTTAAAAATTTCACTATTTCAAACAAAGCAATATCCTTTACTATTACATCAGATATCGCCTTACACAAATAATTAAAATCATCATCTTCAATAGATATGTTTATTTTATTATTTTCTTTTTCATTCAAAGTAAATCCATTATACCTAAATGATAATATTTCATTAAGGTTAAAATCATCATTATCTATGTTAAATATATAATTGAGCATAATACCACATCCTTAAACAATTTGATTTATTATATTTAAATTTCACTTAAATTGTGCAAGTAGTTTTATTATGCTCGCAAATAAACTGATTTATTTAAGTTTATAAACCGAGTTGTCATTATTTATTTTTATTATTTCTCCATTTTCTATTATAAATGCTTCACCATAAATGTATTCTTCGATGCCATCGCCATATATATAGCTTCCGTCATTTATAGCATAAAAAATTTTATTAAAATCAATACTATCTTTATATGTTATATCTTCAAAAACTCTTAATCCATCAATATAATCATTTTTTATCTGTTCATAATGAGGTATTATATTAATGCTTGTAATGGAAAGTCCTTTTCTAAATCGTTCGTCTTCTGTAAAAGAACTCTCGCCTTCGAGCTCTGGTTGCACATATACTATATCTGCACTATTCATTGAGCCAGCACTTATGCCTACAATAACATCATCATACTGATTAAGTTTTTCTCTAAGGTCGATATTTATAAAAAAATCATTTTGCGTTGGAACATGACCGCCTGCAAGAATAATCAAATTTGATGTACTAATATATTCATCAATAAGGTTCAGCGTTCTGCCATCAACTATATTGTAACTTTCAAAGTAAATGTTTACATTTTCAAAAGCCTGTTTAACTTCATTTGCAAACATATCATTTATATTATAAGAATCAGGGTTTGAACAAATAAAAGTGCATCTTATATTATCTTCTTTAAATGACTTTTTTAAATTATCTACAAAATAGTTTGCATTATTTAATTTAACCCTATCCTCTAAACAAGGATTGCTCGTTAAAAAATACTTCATATTATCTCCTTAATTATGTTATATAGCAGTAAAATTAAACAAAAAGCGAACACAAATAGTGTTCGCTTTGGCTGCGGAACTAGGATTCGAACCTAGACAATACGAGTCAGAGTCGTAGGTGCTACCATTACACAATTCCGCAATAATTTTAGAAATCCCAGATTGCCGTCTATCTTAACTATATTCCCCGCTCTAAAAGCAAGGTGGGTACGCTGTGAAAACTTTCAGCTTACTGCTCATGGCAGTGGCATCCGCTTTTCAACTCGCATTCCCTAATAAATTCTGTCGGTATATAAAAGATATAACGCACAACACAGGATTTATTCTTTTACGACTTATGCAATCATTTCAATGACTTTTGTCATTCTCTCGACTGCAATATATATTATACTCAATTTTTTAAAAAATGCAAGTGTTTTTTTAAAAAAAATTTTTATTTTTTTATTTTTTATTTTCTTTAACTATATATAGTTGTTCGTCTGTCATTTCTTTCATTATATAGATTTTAGGAAATAAATTTATTTTATTGTTTATTTCGAATAAAAAATAGTTTATAATATATTTACATAAATGAAGGAGATATTTTATATGTCATATTTTTCAACAGGTAAATCACTTGAAAAGTTAAGAATAATTTACTTTTTAAAAAAGCTTGGAATTGGTATTACATTTGAGCAGTTATCTGATGTAGCCCTTGAAAACGATTGGATGCCATACTTTGAATTACGTTCTATGATATATGAGCTTGAAGAGGATGGTTATATTTGTGCAGTACCTCGTGCATTCGGTCAGGCTTACTGCGTTACTGACAAAGGGAACGAATCGCTCGATATGTTTATACACACAATTCCTGCATCTATAAGGGAACAATGTGATAACTATATTGAAAAAAACAAAAAGAGTCTTCTTCGTGAAACTCAACTTACATCATTTGTTGAGAAAATTTCTTCCGAAAAATATATTGTTACATTAAAAGCAATGGAAGAAGATATTACTCTTATTGAAATAAAACTTTGCTTCGGAACAAACGATTTAGCAAATAAAGCAGCAAAACGATGGACCGACAAATCAAGCTCGATTTATCGATCCATAACAAATGAATTGCTCGACGATTAAATATTTTAGATAATATTTTTTAACTCTGAAATATTATTTTCTTCCGTCGCAACGAGTTTTTGGGCAAGTTCAACGATATTTTCGTGTGCTTTTTTAAACTCTCTGATTGATTTGAGCACATCAATGATTCCCATTATACTGCCTTGCATAAGCATCTCGCCATATGTGATGAAGTTCTGTCAGTAAGAAGATTTATTTTCATTGCCATCTTTATTGCAAATACATTTATTCCAGAATGAATGTTGACTCTATTGCCAAAACTATTCTCAAAAATGCTCTTTGCATCCTCATTTATATTGTGGTATTCGGCAAATTGCTTTGCCATAATCTCTATCATTGAAAAATCTTCTGAATTTTCGATTAGTGTCTTCAATGTTTCCATACCGATATGGCTGCAATCGTATACCGATAAAAGAAGCTCAAAGCTATCGTCACCTTTAATCATATATTACCTCCTTTATTTTGTTTTTATTATTTTGTGAGATAATAATCAAATTATGCAAAGAGTCGGCGCATTTCTGCCCGACTCCTATTTTAAACAATTATTGTTTATCTTTCTTTTTCCTAAAGCTTCTCTCTTCGCCTTTTAATATTCGTTTTATGTTTTCAGTATGCCTTATTATCATCAGCAACAGAAGTATAGCTATTGTAACAACCTTTAAAATGTTTTCAATACTATCAAACGGAGTAATAGCACTTATTAGTACAAGATAAAACGCTGTACTCACAATAGAACCAAGCGAAACTATCCCTGTAGTAAACATAGTAATAAAGACTACGATTGTCGTAAAAACACCGCATGGCCATGGACACATTATCCATGAGAGCCCAAATGAAGTAGCTACACCTTTTCCACCCTTAAATCCAAAAAATACTGGAAAATCATGCCCTATAACTGTTGAAAGGCCACATATATATGCACCAATATTATTTCCGCATATCCATTTTCCAATGAAAAATGCAAGAACTCCTTTGATAAAATCACATATAAAAGTAAAAATTCCTGCTTTTACGCCAAATGTTCTGAGCATATTCGTTGAACCTGCGTTTCCGCTCCCATGCTCTCTTATATCTTTTCTATAACGCAGTTTACTCATAACTACTGCAATTTGAACATTGCCAAGCAAGTATCCGACAACAGCAGCTATTATATACAAAATTATTTGCTTATCCATTTAAAAAGCACCCTCATTAAAATTCATTTTCATCCTTTTTCTTGCTTCTTATCAATAACCTGATTGGCGTTTCAGTAAGTCCGAAAGCCTTTCTAAGGTAATTTTCAAGATAACGTTTGTACGAAAAATGCATAATATCCGGGTCATTTACAAATATTGCAAATGTAGGCGGATTCTTTGATACTTGTGTTGCATAATAGATTTTGAGCCTTCGTCCGTTATCAGATGGCGGTTCTGTTATTGACACAGCTTCAGATATTATATCATTAAGTGTACCTGTTGGAACACGTCTTGAATTCTGCTCATATGCGCTATTTGCTACATCAAGTATTTTATGTACTCTCTGTCCATTTTTTGCAGAAATGAATATCATTGGCACATAATCCATAAACGCAAGATCCACTTTAAGCTTTTTCTTGAACTCATTCATGGTATGCGTATCTTTTTCTATCAAGTCCCATTTATTCACAACAAGAACTGATGCCTTACCTTCCTCATGAACATATCCAGCAATTCTAACATCCTGCTCACTAAGCCCTTCGGCAGCATCAATGACGATAAAAACTACATTTGCACGACGAATTGCACCTAACGAACGAATAACACTATATCGTTCTACTGTTTCATCATCTATCGCTCTTTTTCTTCTAATTCCAGCAGTATCTACAAGAACATATTTCCTGCCTTCATACTCAAACGGAGAGTCAATAGCGTCACGAGTAGTACCAGAAATTTCGCTAACAATCGTCCTTTCTTGTCCCAAAAGTGCATTTACAAGACTTGATTTGCCAACATTCGGCTTTCCTACAACTGCGATATTTGTCACTTCCTCTTCATCTTCATATTCAACTTCATCAAAATATGAAACGACTTCATCAAGTAAGTCACCTAATCCCAAGCCTTGTGATGAAGATATTGTTATAGGATTTCCAATTCCGAGTGAGTAAAAATCGTATATAGAATCTTCAAACTTCTGATTATCAACTTTGTTTACACCAAGAACGACGGGCTTTTTTGAACGCCTAAGCATTTCTGCAATTTCTTCATCAGCAGATGTAAGCCCATCTCTTCCATCTACTAAAAACAAAATAACGTCAGCCGTTTCTATTGCAAGCTCAGCCTGCCTTCTCATCTGAACTGAAATTATATCTTCTTTTACAGGTTCTATACCGCCTGTATCTATAAGAGTAAATTTATAATTCAACCATTCCGCATCGCCATAAATTCTATCTCTTGTAACTCCGGGAGTATCTTCAACGATAGCAATTCGTTTACCTATTATTTTATTAAAAAATGTTGATTTACCTACATTTGGTCTTCCAACTACAGCAACGAGTGGTTTATCAGCCATGTTACATCACCTCATACTAAATAATTTGTTTATAAATTCTTCACCATCGTTCGGACTTAATGAAATTATACTTGTTCCAAGTTCTTTTTCAAGTTCCGATTGAGTTACACCATCAAGGAATATTTCTTCCTGCTCTTTCATCATATTTCTCGGAATAAGCAACTTCTTATTGCCAATCTTTCCCTTGATATTAGATATTATATCACAAGCACATATAAGCCCTGTTACAGTAACAGTTTCACCGAAAAAACTATTCCTTATCGGATTTACATTGATAAAAATATTATATTCTTCCAATCGCTTAAAAACATTCGCCATAAATGGAGCTGCTGATACCCCACTAATTGATTCATAATAAACAGGTTTTTCAAGCGGTTTTTTTGATTTTAATGCAAATATAAATTCATTCTCAAATTTTCTTAAAAGTCCAACTCCATTTTCTATCTGTGGAAAATCATCATACATCTCATACTTTGGAAGTTCTCTATCTGCAATTATATAGAGTTCATCAGATGCGTATGCAAATCCTTCTCCATATTCTTCTCGCATTTTATTTTGATACGATTCTATCATATCTATTGCCGTTGCCGCTTCGGCCTTTGTTAAACATCTGAGTGGGAACAACCCTTGTCTGAATTTTGTAAGTCCAACAGGAACAACAGCAAGTGATTGCGATACTGGGTAAAACGAAATTAAATCTTCAATAGTTCTTTTAAGAATGTCTCCATCGTTCAATTCCGGGCATAAAACTATTTGACAATTGAACTTTATATTTTCATCATACAACCTTTGCAATCGAGGCATTATTCTATCCGCTGTCTTATTCGTCATCATTCTTTTGCGAACTTCAGGGTCTGTTGCATGAACCGACACATATAGCGGTCCAGCTTTTCTCTTAATTATTCGTTCAAATTCTTCATCATCAACATTTGTAAGAGTAATGTAGTTCCCCATTATAAACGATAATCGCCAGTCATCATCTTTAACCTTCAATGATGTCCTTACATTCTTTGGCATCTGGTCTATAAAGCAGAAAACACATCTGTTTCGACAGCTTCGTATACCATCCATTAGTCCTTTTTCAAAGTTAAGTCCAAGTGGTTCGTATAAATCTTTTTCAACTTCTGCTTCAAACGTTTTGCCATCGTCTGTTTCAAAGGTTATCAAAAGCTGTTCATTTGTTGATAAATGTTCATAGTCGATTACATCGACAACTTCCTCGCCATTAATTGAACATAGTTTATAACCGCTTTTAACACCCAATTCTTCAGCGATCGAGTCTTTATCAACACCAGTTATCAAATGTTTCATAATTAAGACCTCTTAAAATAATGCTTAAATATATTCTATCACATATATTGATTTTATCAACTATAAAAATAAAAAGAGGCAAAATCCCACGGGATCAGCCTCCTTATATTGCATAGAGTATCATGATTTCCCTAAGCGCATATCAACAAGTTACACGAAAAGTCGGGATATTGGTTATAATATAGTTCATAGTGTTTATTCCCGATCAAATTGTATCGCTTATATTATATAAATTAATACTTGCGCTTTCTTGCAGCTTCTGCCTTCTTCTTACGCTTAACGCTGGGCTTTTCATAGTGTTCACGGCGACGTACTTCAGCCAAGACACCCGAACGAGCACATTTGCGCTTAAAACGCTTAAGAGCGCTTTCAAGGGATTCATTTTCACCAACGCGAATTTCCATTTTTTCCCCTCCCCTCTGATTGCAACATTAACATTAAATTTGCTACTAAAGTTGCTATGAGCCAAGGAAATTCTCAATACAAACAATATTATACTTGATAAATCACAATAAGTCAATCCTTTATCACTAAAAAATCAATTATTTTTTATGTTTGGACTGTCAAATTTGGTACAATATTTTACATAATAAAGGCATAATAATTATGAGAAAGGTACAAAATTAAGTATTATAATATAATTAACAAATGAAAGGAGTACAATGATATGGAAAACAAGAATTGGTACGAAGATAATTACAATGTAATAACTGATGATGTCGCTGACGAAAAGTTTAATGACGTTTTTGAGAATTCATATAACACAAACTACGATATTAAAAATAATAGTTCAAAGAAAAAAATAGGTATTAAACCTTTTGTATGCGGTATTTTAGCAGCAGCAGTATTAGGAATCGGCATTGGAACTATGTTTTCAGGAACGCCAAACAACAATGCTATTGAAAGCAGAATTGAATATAATAACAACGCTTCAAAGTCCGAAAACAGCGAATCACCTTCTGCAAATATGCTAACTACACTTGATAGTGAAACTAACGATTCATTAGCCCAAACTATTTCAAATTGCGTTCCTTCAATCGTAGGTATTGATATTCAAATGACGTCTACATCATTTTTCGGTCAGCAGCAGACTGCAACAGCAAGCGGCTCAGGTGTGATAATTACGTCGGATGGTTATATTGCAACAAACAATCACGTTATTGAAGGAGCTACCAAGATTACTGTTTATCTTCAGGATGGAACGACATATGATGCGCAGCTTATTGGTGCAGATGCAAAAACAGATCTTGCTGTTATAAAAATCGATGCAACGGGACTTAAACCTGCAACGCTTGGAACATCGTCTACACTTATGGTTGGTGAAACAGCAATTGCAATTGGCAATCCTCTTGGGCAACTTATGAGTACAGCTACAAAAGGAATCATTAGTGCGCTTGACAGAACCATTACTGTTGAAGGACAGGATATGACTCTTCTTCAGACAGATGCTGCTATTAACTCAGGTAATTCGGGCGGCGGTTTATTCAATGCTAAAGGACAGCTTATCGGTATTGTAAACGCAAAAAGTATGGGGCTTTCAGTTGAAGGACTTGGTTTTGCAATCCCTATTGATACTGCAAAATCAGTAATTGCTGATTTGATGGATAAGGGATTTGTGTCAGGAAGACCATATATCGGTATATCTGCTGATGAAGTTGCTGTTCGCTATAATAGTAATCCCTTCTATTCATATTTCCAGCAGACAACAACTGTTCTTCAGATAACCGCAGTAGAAAGCGGAAGCTCAGCCGACATTGCAGGTTTGAAAGTAAACGACTACTTACTTGCCATTAATGGGAAATCCATAAGCAGTAAAGATGAACTTACAAGCATTATCAACAACTGCAAAATTGGTGATACTATCACAATAACAATTCAGCGTGACGGCAATAATTCAGATATACAGGTTGTTTTGCGTGAACGAAATTCTAAATAATACAATCTATAACGCATCAGGAGCAGGCTATTTGGTCTGCTCATTTTTTAACTGAATAAATTTTTTATCCATTCCCATATTTGTTCAAATATATTCGGTTGTTCTTGTATATCTTCAGCTTCCTCAATGGGCTTCGGGACATAGATTCTTTTTGTTTTTACAATAAACTTTACGCTCGACTTCGTATCTCCATCACCAGAAAACGATTTATAAGTTTCTAATAAATCAAAAAGCTTATCTTTTCTTTCGATAGAAATTTTTGCATCTTCTAACTTACTCATAATCGGTTCAACTGCTTCAGAATGCAAAGTATCAATACCGCTTGCAAATTCTTCTATCCCGTTTGCAATTTTATTCGATGCGTTTTTAATTTTTCTACCGCCATCGACTATCATATTGCCCAACCTCTCAAAATCATCTATTTTTGATGATATTCCTTTTGCATACATTTTAACTTCATCAACTTCAGAAACAATTTCTTTTGAACGCTCATTTACTTTATCAATTTTTTGATTGATTTCAGACGCATACTTGCTTTCGCTAAGTTTTTCTGCTGCGTCCATAATTTTTTGTTTTGTTTCGTCATCAAGTTTATTTTCTTTATCTTCTTCTATCGTATTTATAATAGCTTCTGCTATAGCAATAATCCTTTCATCTTCTTCAGAATCATAAATATAATCGTTTATATCGTTTGCTTTTTCTTCAATTGATAAAATTCTTTCATCTATACATTCAAAATCATTCTTAATTCTATCTATTTTTCCTATAATCTGATTCAATGAACCAATATATTTTTCAACAGCTGAAACGTAATCATTTACACTATTTGCGAACTTATTTGAGTTCCTTTTTAAGATTATTGCAGTATCATCAATTTTTTTCGATGCCTCGCCAACTTCATTTAAATCATCGATTTTATTGTTTAATAAATCCGATATTCCATTTGTGTCACTTTTATCAATTATCCCATTAAGGCCAATAAAAGTTCCACTCTCAAGTTCAAAGTTATCCACATCAGCTTCAATGCAAAAGCCATCATTTATATCTTTTGAAAATTCTTCGCTCAAGTTAAGGCTTTCTCTCAATCCCGGAAACATTGAAGCTATTATAACTGTATTTCCTGCTTCAACACTCAATTTTGCATTATCGCTTTTTATATTTTTGAAATTACTGCCCATTGTAAGCATTGCAATAATTGTAAATGGTGTATACATTACAGTTTTTTCGCCAGAAATAATAACTTCATTTTTTAAATTATTTACTGAATTTATTTCAATTTTTATATGTCCGCTCTTACCTGCTAATTCATCTGCTGCTATCTGATTTCCATTAAGATAATATTTGATATTCAGAGAAAAAGGAGGTTGTTTATCAGTCTTACCTTGATAGCATATGTCAGAACCGTTTGTGTTGAATGTAATAACATTATTATTTTCACTTGTCTTCTCTCCCATTATTACATCTATATTTTTCAGTATACTATAATCGGTAATGCTTTGAGCATTACCGATGTTTGTAATATATACGCTTACAACTTCATTTAAAACGTTGCCATATTCATCTATATCGACATATATACTTTCACCTCTATCAAAATCAGATACAGCAAAAGCTGGCATTGCAAATATAAGCGATGCTACAACACCGAGCAACATTAAAACTACAATTATTAAGCATATAATTCTAACAGTCTTTTTATTCATAATATACCTCCTCATTTATTCAGCACTCTTTAGCGATTCTACCATATTTATAGATCGAATCTTTTTACGCATTACAAAATTAACTGCAAGCGAAAATATAATTGTAAGCACAAACCCATATATATAGCTTGGAATTTGAATTTCTCTTGAAAAAGTCACGATATCGACCTCCACTGTTTTTATAACAAACGTATGTAAAACTTTTCCAAACAAAAGCCCTATAATGGCGCCGATAACGCTTAACGTATTGTTTTCTCTGAATATATAGTCATACATTTCTTTGTCATAAAATCCAAGTACGCTTAATGTTGCAAGTTCTCTCTTTCTTTCCGTTATATTTATATTTGTAAGATTGAACATAACAACAAAGGTCAACATTGCAGAGCCAACAGTGAGTACAGTTATAACGTAAGTCATTATATTTAATGAATTAACTACACGTTCATGCACTGATTCGGTAATCATTATACTATACATTCGCTTATCATTCAATAACATATTTGCAATTTTTTCGCAGTCATCATTCGTGTTAATGAGGAATCCATTATATAAAACTTCGTTTTCAAAAAGCTTTTCATAATATTGAGGCAATAAATAAATATAATTATATACATAGTTGTCAACAATATGAGAAACTCTTGCTTGATATACCTTTGAATTTATCGAAATATCGACAATTCCTCCTTCCTCAATGTCAAAAGCCTCTGCAAACTTTTGCGTTACAATAACGCCGTCAGTATCAAGTTCATAATTTTCATTATGGCTTATAAAAGATATTTTATTATTTAGTGATTCGTTGCTTTCTATTGTCATTAAATAAACATTACTCCAATATTCACCATCATAACCAGCGCTCACAAGTTTGTTTTCACATATTGTAACGGAATCCACCATATTTTTAGGAACATTCTTATCAATTATGTTTGCAAGTTCATTGTACGGCATATCCTGATATGCAAATGCTTGAATATCCATATGCCATATCTGACCAAACTGATTATTGATGATTCCTGTTATCGAGTCATTAAGACCAAATGCAGTAATCAGCAAACCACAGCTTCCGGCGATGCCAATAACACTCATATAAAATCTCTTTTTATACCTTAAAATATTGCGTATCGTAACTTTAGTTGTAAAATTAAATTGCTTCCACAAAAAGGTTATATGTTCAATAAAAGTTTTCTTACCTGCTTTGGGAGGTTTTGGGCGCATGAGTGATGCGGGAACCTCACTTAACAGGTTTGAACAGGCCCACAATGTAGAAAGTGTTGTACAAGCAACGGACACGCCAATAGAAATAAGTGCAATGTCAATTCTAAATGGAGTTTTTACATCAGGTAACGCATACAAAATAGAATAAGCATCAATTATTATCTGTGGCAATACTTTAAAGCCTACAATACACCCAAGGATACTTCCTGTAAGCGATGCAAGTATAGCGTATAAAATATATTGAAAGACAATAACCTTTCCAGTATACCCTATGGCGGTCAATGTCCCCATTTCTATTCTTTTATCTTCAACCATTCTTGTCATTGTTGTTAAACAAACAAGTGCTGCAACAACAAAGAAAATTAAAGGAAAAACTTTACCAAGCGCAGCGATGCGCTCAGTGTTTTCACTATAATCCTGATACGCCGTACTATAATTTCTGTCAAACACATACCATTCTTTTTCATTTGCATCGGCAATACTATTTATCTTTTGAATTGCCGAATCAGTTAGTCTTGAATAATCGTCCGAAAACGCAGATAACGCCTTCGAGTTTTTTACAGAAACTTCAATCTGAGTATATCGTCTTTGAAGCATACTAATTGCAGGTAACTTATAACTCAAATGTTCAACTACATTTCCAGATGCATATGCAAATCCGTCACTTGATCCACTCCCTATCGTACTCGTTCCTCTCTCAATGTTTGAAATAAATTTTACAGATTTTACAAAACCAACAACTCGAAGTTCTGCTTCGCCTGAATTTGAAACAGCATTTACATAATCACCTAATTTTATTTTTTCTTCAAAATTATTATCAATAACAATCTCGCTATCATCAAGCGGTAGACGACCTTCGCATAGTTCGAGCGAATTAAGATCATCATCTTTGTAACTTCTTATTGAGTAATCAGCGATAAATCCATTGTTATTTTCGAAAATTATCGGAAGTGAACTAATCCTTATATTTTTGTCCGGTTCATTTTCACCGAAATTCATCATTACATCACAAAATAGCTGCGGTTCCACTTTATCTATAAAATCAAGTGATTTAAGCAATTCTATGTCTGAATCATCAAATCCTGCCTTCGATAACAACGTTATATCCGATAGATTATATTTTTTAAAGTATCTATCGCCCATTTCTTTCATATCAGGGCTTGTTGCTCTTATTCCTGCAAAAAAAGCAACTCCTAATGCAGATATTGCAAGGATTGATAAAAATCTCGTGAATGTTTTTTTAATTTCTCGGTAAAGATTTTGAAATAATCTTAGAGTCACTAATTTGCCCTTCCTTTTCTTTATAGTCACCACTCAATTTTTTCTATCGGTAATGGTGATTCATTCTCAACATATTCAGCAATAGTTCCGCTCTTAATCCTGATAACAACATCAGCCATAGGTGTTATTGCAGAATTATGGGTTATAATTATTACCGTCATTCCACTATTTCTACAAGTATCCTGCAATAATTTTAGCACTTGTCTACCCGTTGCATCGTCAAGTGCACCTGTAGGTTCATCGCAAAGCAATATTTTAGGATTTTTTGCGAGCGCTCGAGCTATTGCAACTCTCTGTTGTTCGCCACCTGAAAGCTGAGATGGAAAATTTGACAATCTATCTCCAAGCCCAACTTTTTTTAATGTTTCTACTGCATCGAGCGGATTTTTGCATATTTGCGATGCAAGCTCGACATTTTCAAGTGCAGTAAGATTTTGTACAAGGTTATAAAACTGAAATACAAACCCAACCATATTTCTTCTATATGATGTTAGTTTTTTTCTATCGTAATTTTCAATATGTTCATTACATATGATAACCTCGCCCGATGTACATGAATCCATACCGCCTAATATATTTAAAAGTGTTGTTTTACCTGCCCCTGACGGACCAACTATAACACATAACTTTCCTTCTTCAAGTTCAAAATTTATATCGTGTAAAGCATAAGTTTCAACTTCGCCTGTTATATACTTTTTCGTTACATTCTTTAAAGAAATATATGACATTATCTACTCTCTCATATTTTAAAATAACGGCACAATCAAACGACTGTGCCGCAGAAAACTTTAATTATTTATTTCTGATCTTTTACAATCTGAGCGCCTCTGTTAAGAGCTTCTTCGTTCATCGGGATAAGCTTTGCTTTCTTTTCGCCGAGCTTATGACGCAATGCTTCAACTATGCTTTCCATCTTTACGCACTGTGTAGCTTCAACGAATGCACCAAGCATAACCATATTTGAAACCTTAACATTACCAAGTTCGTATGCAACTTCTGTCATAGGAACATAATATACATTAATATCATTACGTTCTGATTTCTCAGGGATAACTGAGCTATTGATGAACAAGTTACCACCGGGGATAACATGACTTTCAAACTTTGTGAGTGAAGGTCTGTTAAGTACAACGATTGAGTTTGCGTTTGTAACAAGAGGTGATGCTACGGGTTCATCTGAAATAACTACTGAACAGTTAGCTGTACCACCACGCATTTCAGGACCATATGAAGGAAGCCATGAAACTTCTTTTCCTTCGATCATACTTGCCATTGCAAGGAGCTGACCCATAAGCAATGCGCCCTGTCCACCGAAGCCTGCAAAAATATTTTGTTCCAACATTGTTTTAGTCCTCCTTTGTTGTATCTTTCTTTACTCCCAAAGGATAGTAAGGAATCATATTCTGTTCAAGCCATTCCATTGATTCAGCAGGGCTGAGACCCCAGTTTGTCGGGCAGTTTGAAAGAACTTCGATAAGTGAGAATCCCTTGCCTTCAATCTGTGTCTGGAAAGCCTTCTTGATTGCAGCCTTTGCTCTTACAATATTCTTTGTGTTGTTTACAGCAACTCTTTCGATATAAGCTGAACCATCAATTGTAGCAAGCATTTCAGCCATTCTTATTGGGCTACCACACCAATCCTTATCTCTACCATAAGGTGATGTTGTTGTCTTCTGACCAACAAGTGTTGTAGGAGCCATCTGACCACCTGTCATACCATAAATTGCGTTATTAATGAAGATAGTTGTTATCTTTTCTCCACGATGAGCTGCATGTACGATTTCTGCTGTACCGATTGATGCAAGGTCGCCATCTCCCTGATATGTAAATACTACATTTTCAGGATGAACACGCTTGATACCTGTTGCAACAGCAGGTGCACGACCATGTGCTGCTTCCTGTGAGTCTACATTGAAATAACGATATGCAAATACTGAACATCCTACAGGAACTACTGCAACTGCCTTATCACCAATGCCGAGTTCTTCAAGGCATTCTGCAACAAGACGATGAACGATACCATGACCGCAACCGGGGCAATAATGCAATACTGCATCTGTAAGTAAAGGTGTTTTCTTAAAAACTGTTGCCATAGCTTATGCCCTCCTCATTTCCATAATTTTTTCACAGATTTCTTCTGCTGTCGGGCAATAGCTGCCGGGCTTACCGAAGAACTGAACTTCCTTTTCACCGTTTACAGCAAGGCGAACATCTTCAACCATCTGACCTGCGCTGATTTCAATTGTGATAACTGTCTTTACGCTATCCTGAGCAATTGTATCATGAACTGCCTTCTTCGGGAACGGCCAAATTGTGATAGGACGAACAAGACCTACTTTTACACCCTGCTTTGCAGCGAGTGCAACAGCGCTCTTACAAATTCTTGCTACAGTACCATATGCGCAAAGGATAACTTCTGCATCTTCTACATTGTAGAGTTCAACTCTGGTTTCCTTTTCCTCTATCATCCTGTAACGAGCCTGCAAGCGATCGTTCATTTCCTGCAATTCTTCTGTTTCAATATAAAGTGAGTTTACAACTGCACGAGGTCTATTGCTGTTGGGACCCCAACCTGTTGTTGCCCAATCCTTTGCAGGAAGGTCTGTACGCTTTTCACGTGGTTTAAATTCAACAGGTTCCATCATCTGACCAATTGTACCATCTGCAAGCAACATTGTAGGTGTACGATACATATCTGCAAGATCAAAAGCATCTTGCATAAGATCAATTGCTTCCTGAACTGTTGAAGGAGCAAGTGCTATAACATGATAATCACCATGTCCGCCACCCTTTGTTGTCTGGAAATAGTCGCCCTGTGATGCCTGGATTGAACCAAGTCCGGGGCCGCCTCTCATCATATTTACGATAACTGCGGGAAGTTCCGCACCTGCAAGATATGAGATACCTTCAAGCTTTAAGCTTACTCCTGGACTTGATGATGATGTCATAACTCTTGCGCCTGCACCTGCTGCACCATATACCATATTTATTGCAGCAACTTCGCTTTCAGCCTGCAAGAAGCATCCTCCAATTTTAGGAAGCTTTGCAGCCATGTATTCAGGGACTTCTGTCTGTGGTGTTATAGGATAACCGAAGAAATAGTGACAGCCTGCCTGTATAGCAGCTTCTGCAATAGCTTCGCAACCCTTCATAAATTCCTTAGCCATTCTAATTTCCTCCTTATCTTTCTATAGCAATAACAGCATCAGGACATGTACGTGCGCACGATGCACAACCTACACACTTTTCCTGATCAACAACTTCTGCGGGATGATATCCCTTTGAGTTGAGCTTGGTCTTAGATAACGCCATTATCTTCTGAGGGCACGCTCTAACGCAAAGACCACAGCCCTTGCATCTTTCTTCATTGATGGTAATTTGTACCATTAAATTTTAAACCTCGCTTTCTGTTTTTATTACACAAAATTGTGCAATATAAAATCTTCATATAACTATTATAACACTATTTCGACACAGGTTCAATATATAATCTTTTTTTCGCAAGATTATATACCATATTCGCTGAACGTTTCCCAGTCCCTGTGCATATAGCGTTTTATAGGCATTGTTTCGCCGATAAACTTTTTATCAAGATTCATAGCTTCTGCATCTTTCATAAACTCATTAAGTTGTTCTTCGATTCCGGTTGTCATCCTCGTTTCAATACCCGTTTTCTCGTACAACCCTTTCATAAGTTCATATCCACGCATAATTTCTTCTTTTGTCGTTTCGTACGATATATTTGAGTTGTTCACAAATCCTGTAATATTAAGTCTTGAACAAGCTTTAATTTTTTCCATCATATCAAGAACCATATCTACTTCTTTAGTAAACGGTCGTATAGCATTTACTACATATAGAACTTCAAGATCTTCCAAAGTATCAAAATGATGCTTATACTGTCCAAGTGCAATTGCCCCAGCAGGATCTCCGCCTACGTCAAATATTACAGTATCATGATTATCAATGAATACAGAATAAATATCGGGTGGCAAGCTCGGAACTTCTACGGTTGTCATTGCAAAAATAGGCGAAAACAACTGTATATCATGTTCATCAAGCATATCTTTTCTTTCAGTTGATCTAAAATATGGGTTTATAATATCAAGATCAACAAGTACTGTAGAACCTTTTTTACGGCTTTCAAGAGCAAGGTTCAAAGAAATTTCAGTTTTTCCTGAACCATAGTTTCCAATGAGCACATATGTTTTTTTCATTATATTTTACTCCTATTAACCATTTTATTATTTTATTGGGCTAAATGTTGATATAACCCTTTCAGCAGCCTTTATTCCATCTACAGCTGCACTAACAATTCCTCCAGCATAGCCTGCGCCTTCTCCAACAGGATATAAACCTTTTACCGTAACAGATTGCATTGTAGTATCCCTTACAATTCTTACTGGCGAACTCGTTCTACTCTCTACTGCAGTAATAATTGCATCGTCCATATCAAAGCCTTTTATCTGCCTGCCAAAGCTCTTTATTCCATCATAAATTCCCTTGCTGATAAAATCAGGCAAACATTTTTTTATATCAGCTTCAACAATATTAGGTTTATAAGTCGGTTTTACCGAACCATACTTTTGCGGTTTTCTGTTGTTGATAAAATCGCCAACACGCATATATGGTGCACTATAATCACTACCTCCGAGTTTGAAAGCATCCTGCTCCAATTTTTCTTGGAAAATCATACCATCAAGCGGTTCATGTCCAAAATCATCAGGCGACACTTGAACAACTACAGCACCATTTGAATTTTCACCATCACGTGCATAATAGCTCATTCCATTAGTTACAACTTGTCCGTGTGAAGAAGAAGAATTTACAACCACACCACCTGGGCACATACAAAATGTATACACTCCTCTATCACCAGTTGTTCTACCCGTAAGTCGATATTCAGCAGCACCAAGTCTTGGATGTTTTGCAAATTCACCATATTGTGACTTGTCTATCAATTCCTGAGGATGTTCTATTCTAACACCTACTGCAAATGGTTTAGCCTGCAATTCTATACCGTTTTTGTATAGCATTTTATATGTATCCCTTGCGCCTTGACCTATTGCAAGTATGCAAGCATCACATTCAATTTTTTCTTCGATACTATTTTCCTTTAATACTTTTACTGAATAGATTTCGGATTTAATATATCCAATATCTGTTAATGTCGTATTGAACATTATTTCTCCACCAAGTCTTTGAATTTCTTTGCGTAGATTTTCAACAACCACAGTTAGAACATCTGTTCCGACATGTGGTTTTGCAAGCAAACTAATCCCTTTCGGCGCACCAAACTTTTCAAATGTTTCAATGACTATATCTGCCCTTGAGTCTTTTATTCTCGTCGTTAGTTTTCCATCAGAAAACGTCCCTGCGCCTCCTTCGCCAAACATAATGTTGCTATTTTCATTTAAAATAGCTTTACTATTCATTATATCAACATCATTTTTTCTTTGGCTAATCGGTTTACCTCGTTCGATAACAAGAGGTTTATATCCATATTTTGCAAGCATATATGCAGCAAATAAACCACCGGGACCGAGCCCTACAACAACAATTCTCCCATTGGTTTTCTTTGCTCCTGGTATAAGTTCAATAATATCTTCTTTTTTATCGGGAAATACACCACTATACTTTTTTGAGAGAATTTTGTCCTCAGATTTTACATCGTCAAGCTCAACGCTTACTGTATATACAAAATATATGCCTTCAGAATTTTTCTTTCTTGCATCTATTGAAATTCTTAAAATTTTAAAATTTCTAATGCTATTTACAGAAATATTTAAAGCTTTCGCGGCAAGCGATGGAAGCATATCCTCACTTGCTGATATAGGTAGTTTAATATTATTCAACAATAATGACATATAATCACCTTATCACCGCCTGTACGAATTCATACCCTAAAACATAAGAAATATTTTGTGTAGGTATTGTATCATCCGTAAAGCGAATATTCACATTACATTCATGACTTCCTGCAACAAGTCCTGAAAGATCAACATATACTTCAAAGTCACCTTTCTCTATTGTATTTATCAACGAAATTTTTCCTACTATCGTTACATCTGTAGTATAGTGACTCAATGATGCAGTTAGTCTTGCATGTATTCCTTCTATTTTGATGTCAACGTCTTCAAAAAGCTTTTCAATAGTTTTTTCTTCTATAGAAATCTTAACAGAAATCGTATCACTTCCAACAATCCGTACGCCATCAGGTATTTCAAGAGTATATGAGTTTATAGTACTTTCTGTTAAACCCGAAACATTTATTATTTCTGTATTTATTTCATTTATAGAATCAAGAATATCTTTGTCACCAACGATCTTTACTTCTTCAACAAGAGGTTCTATTGAAACAAGTTCATAATCAGATGGTATATTTTCAACACCGAAAATAGAATTTTGAAGATTAATTTTTACTGTTTTAATCGGGAGTATCGTCATTCTTACAGCAACCGACGGAATCTCACCAAGGAACAGAGATGCATCAACTTCGCTATCATTTTCATCAAGTAGCATTACATTGAATGATCTATAAAAGCTTTCACTTTTACTATCTATATCAACATAACATTTTGCCTTTACAACACTTTTTACATCCTGAGATGCACCTTCTATTTCTATTTCTGTTCTGTTGATTACTGGTTCATCTGCCCAATATCCATCAGCTACTGAACCTTCAGTCACTATTTCGACAGGTATTCGTTTTGAAACAAGATTATCTATCTCGACTTTAATTGTTCGTGGAGAAATAGAATCAACTGTTCCTGTAGGAGTGTAAGCTGTTATTGGTAATTCATATGTACCAGTATCGCTTATGTTTCGTAAATTTACTGTTGCGCTTACATTCATAGAATTTATGTCAGCATAATTCGTTACATTTGTCTTAACAGATACTGTAGCCTCCTTGAGCATTTCTTTACGACTTCCACGAACTACAAATTTTCTTGCTATTAAGTCCGCTTCACCGTCAAGCCCAACTGTTACATCTGGTATAGTTTTAATCCTTACCGGGTTTTCAGCTGATAAAACATATGCCCATAGAACTATCGCAAACAATATAGATACAATTTTCAAAACTATATTTCGTGTAAATGCTTTCTTTATTTTTCCAAGTACGGTTGCAAAAACTCTTTTCTTCATAATTATTTCTGCTCCTTTTTATTCTTGAATTTAAATCCGAACACATTGCTCTCATTATCGCTAATAAAAATTGATTCAAGAAGATCTCGCAATGCTTTTGCATCAACATATCGCATTAGTTTTCCGTCTTTAGCGATTGAAATAATGCCTGTTTCTTCAGAAACAATTATCGTAATAGAGTCAGATACCGAAGAAATGCCAAGTCCAGCACGATGTCTTGTACCAAGTTCTCTGCCAATGCTCATATCATCAGATAACGGTAATACGCAACTTGCAGCAACAATAGTTCCATCTTTGATAATCATTGCACCATCATGTAACGGCGTATTTGGTTCGAAAATATTTTCAATAAGTGGAGCAGAAATCGCACCATTTATCTTTGTCCCTGTAGCAATTATATCAGAAAGACCGCCTCTCTGTTCAAAAACTATAAGCGCACCAACTCTTCTTTTTGCAAGTGAAAGAACAGCTCTCTGTATCTCATCAATAGCTTCTGTATTTGATGTAGCTTTATATATTGTATTTACTCTGCCGAGCTTTTCAAGTACACGCCTACATTCCGGCTGAAACAAAACCACAATAACGACAATACCTGATGCTAATACAGAATCAAGTATCCACTTCAAAGTTGTAAGCCCCAGTATATTACTTACACCTGCAGCTATAAACAATATAGCCACACCTTTTATTACTTGGAATGCCCTTGTTTCTTTTGTGAGGACAATTAGTTTATATACGATAATAGCAATTATAGCAATATCAACAAAATCTGCAAAAGAAAATTGTGATAATCCGCTCGATAATGCTTTTGCAATTGAATCAAATGACATATTAATATATCTCCTTTTATTCCCTATATTATATTATAACTTAAAATAAATTTATTTCAATACAAATGAAAAAAGTGTTTCAATTTTCTTTAAAGATATGTATTACAAAATATGTTTAACAAATTAATAAAATACATC
>CADBRR010000067.1 GCA_902797145.1 uncultured Eubacteriales bacterium
ATAAAATACTTTTTTTATTTTATCTTGTATATTTTTTGCTATTTTCCAAAATTTACCTTCTTTTTCAATTATTTCTTTTAAAGTACTTCCCTCTATATGTTCAAGTACAATATAACTTTTATCCTCATATTCACCTACTTCATATAGCTTTACAATATTTTCATGCGATAATGTCGCAACAGCGTTAGCTTCTTTTTTAAATCTACGTAGAAATTCTGGATTATCTCTATACTCATCCTTTAATACTTTTATCGCTACAATTTTATTTGTATAAATATTTTTAGCACGGTATACATTTGCTGTACCTCCGCTGCCAAGGAGGCATTCAATGCGATACTTATTTGCAAAAATTTCCTCATTCATTAATATTATGCCCCTTTTATGATATTGATTTTTTTGAATTTTCAACAATAACTACTGTAATATTGTCTGTAGAGCCATTATTGTATGCTACGTCAACAAGTTCATCACACATTTCTTTTAAAGAAATGCTTTTGCTAAGGATACTTTCCATATCTGATTCACTTATTGCTCCACTAAGTCCATCTGAACAAAGCAAAAGTTTATCGCCTTTTTGCCATCTGCAAAGGAATATATCTGTTTCTTCGTTAGAACTCGTGCCAATAGCTCTTGTTATAATGTTTCGTCTTGGATGATTTTTTGCCATATCCTTTGTTATTTCACCACTATCGATTAGCATTTGAACAAAGGAATGGTCTTTCGTTACTTGCTTAATATACTTTCCATTAAAAAAATATGTTCTACTATCACCAACATTTGCAATATAGGCTTCATTAACGTTAAGTACTGCCATAGTAACAGTAGTACCCATTCCCCTATATGAATCTATTGATTTTGAAAGAGAGTATATTTTATCATTTGCTATTCCTATTGCATTAATTATATCTATTTCAACAGAGTGTTTTTTTATTATTTCATCAAAATAAGCAACGATTTCCTTAACAGCAATAGAACTTGCAACATCACCTGCATTATGACCACCCATACCATCTGCAACTATAACAATCTGAGCACTGTTATCAGACTTGGGGATATAGCAGCTGTCTTCATTTTTCGCACGTCTGCCCTTTATTGTTTTGTTAGCGTAAATCATTTGCTTTTGCCCTTTCTTCTAATACTTTTCTTCTTAATTGTCCACATGCACCATCTATATCTGCACCCATTTCACGTCGTACAGTAGCAGAAATTTTATTTTCTGCTAACCATGCTGCAAACAGTTCAGCATCTTTCCTTGTTACACCCTCAAGATTTCGTTCTTTCACGGAATTTAATGGAATTAAATTCACATGGCAATTTATCCCTCGAAGTCTTTTTGATAGCTCTATCGAATGTTCCTTGGAGGAATTTAAATTTTTAATTAGCGCATATTCAAATATAACCCTTCTTCCAGTAACTTCTGCATATTCATTTGCTACTTCAAGTAATTGTTCGATTTTATACACCTTATTTATCGGCATTATTTTATCCCTGATTTCATTATTGGGAGCGTGTAAGGACACGCTAAGTGTTACATGGGGCGCATCGCTTATAAATTTACGAACTTTAGGAACTAATCCACAAGTAGAAATTGAAATATTCCTTGGACTAATGTTGATTCCATCAGGAGCTGTTATCCTTTTAAGAAATTCAACTACATTATCGTAATTATCAAGCGGTTCACCACTACCCATTAAAACAAGATTTGTTATAGAACGCTTTTTATTTTTTTCCCTTGGGCAATCATTTTCTGCAGCCATAACTTCAGATACCATTTCGCTTGCTGTAAGATTTCTTATGCACCCATTTAGTGTTGAAGCGCAAAAAGCACATCCCATATTGCATCCTACTTGAGTAGAAAGGCATAACGTATTTCCATATTTGTAGTGCATAAGAACGCCCTCTACCATATTGCCATCATCAAGCTCAAAAAGATATTTACATGTTCCATCCTTTTGCGATATGCGTTTTTCGTATATTTTAGCCTTATTGTTGTCAAGATGCGCAAGCTTTTCACGAAGAGTTTTAGGTATATTTGTCATATCATCAATATCAATACCTTTTCTCAACCATTCGTAAATCTGCTTTGCCCTAAATTTAGGCTCATTAAGCTCCGCTACCATATTTTCAATTTCATTAAGCGTCATATCGCATAAGCTTTTACTCATTTTCTAATAAACCTCGCTATAAAAAATCCTTCGGTTTTATTTAGTGCTGGAATAAGTTGAATCATTCCTTCCCTTGCACAAGATTTCATTTTATCAGGTAAATATTTTTCAATTTCATCATATATAAAGTCTTTATGAGCTTCAAGGAACCATTTATAAACATCCTCATTTTCACGCTGCGAAATTGTGCAGGTAGAATAAATAAGCGTGCCACCTTTTTTTACATACGATGAACAACAATCAAGTATATCTTTTTGTATCTTTGCAATTTCACTAATTATTTCGCTACTCTTTGTATATTTAACATCAGATTTTCCAGTTACACCTAATCCTGAGCATGGCGCATCAACAAGAACTACATCAAATTTTTCTTTAAAATCAGCATAATATTTCGTAGCATCATGACACAATGTAACTGCATTTTTAACGCCTAATCTATCCAATGTTTTATCCATTATTTGTTTTCTATGTTCATGAAGCTCCCAAGCATATATTTTGCCTGTATTATTCATCAGTTCGGATATATATGCTGTTTTTCCTCCAGGTGCAGCACAAGCATCAAGCACATAATAACCATCTTTAACATTACAAATCTTACAAACAGTCATTGCGCTTTGACTTTGCACTGTAATCTTTCCTTCACTAAACAAAGGTTCATTTGACAAATCAATCCCGTTAAGCAACTTTAAAGTATTATCAAAATACTCAGAATCTTCATATTTAATATTTCTTTTATCAAGTTCACTTTTAAGCATAGGAACTGTAAAAGGAGAAACCGTTCGCAATGTCATAGAATGTTTTTGCCTATATGAAAGAATGTTTTCAGCCTTTTCTACACCAAATCGTTCAATATACTCATCAACAATATACATCGGATAACTATATTTAATTGAAAGACGTTCTCTATCATTTTTAGGCAAACCAGGAAGATTATCAAGATTTCTACAAAAGTTTCGCATAACACCATTTACAAAACCGCTCAATGCACCTTTACCAATTTCTTTAGACAATTGTACGCTCTCATTACAAGCAGCGTTTTGTGGCACATTCATAAATAATATCTGACAAATTCCCATTCTTAAAATTGTCTTTAAACTACTTTTTACCTTGCCCTTTACAAAAAAGTCAAGCAAATAATCAATATAAATTAGGTTATCAAGAGTTTCATATACAAGCGCACCAATAAAATCAGCTTGTTGCTTATCTAGTCCTTGCAAATGATTTTTTAATGCAAGATTAGCATATGCTCCATCATGCGTTATATCATATAACGTTTCATATGCTATTCTTCGTGTACTCTTACTCATATAAACTTTCTATCCTGTAATTTTTTTCCAAGCAAAAGCGATTTAGCATCCATTCTCTTGCTCCCTTGAAACTGCAATTCTTTAACTTCGATTATGCCATCACCTGTTTTTATAAACAGACCTATTTTGGGATTTGCAATTACGCACATCCCCGGTTCAGCATCTTTATTGTAATCATAATCTGTATCAACTTTCTTTGTTACCCAGATTTTAACCAACTCATCATCCATATAAGCATGAGCACACGGCCATGAGTACGTTCCTCTTACAAGATTATGTATTTGTTGCGATGTCATTCTAAAATCAATCTTACCTGTTTCCTTTTTTAGCATAGCACATCTCGTAGCTTGATTAGCATCTTGCTTTATTCTTGGTAGTGTGCCTGCTAATAATTCATCAATAGTCCTAACAAGAAGGTCTGCACCAATTAGTGAAAGTCTATTAAAAAGTTCTTCACAGTTTTCATCTTCGCCTATTTTTACTTTTTCTTTTAACAAAATATCGCCAGTATCAAGTCCAATATCTGTCATCATAGTTGTAACACCGGTATATTCTTCACCATCAATTATCGACCATTGGATAGGTGCTGCTCCTCTGTATTTTGGTAAAAGGCTCGCATGAACATTTATGCAGCCAAGCGGAGGAATATCAAGATTTTCCTGTGACAAAATCTGCCCGAATGCAGCAGTAACCATAAGATCCGGAGCAAATTTCTTTAAAGTTCTAACGCCCTCATCTGAACGAATTTTTTCGAATTGAAATACGGGAATATTATTCTTTAACGCTATCTCTTTTACAGGTGGAGCAACTAATTTGTTATTTCTTCCCTTCGGTCTATCAGGTTGCGTAAAAACAGTAAGTTGATAACCTCTTTCAATTAGTTTATTTAATGACGGTACTGCAAAATCTGGAGTTCCACAAAAAGCAACTTTAAGCTTATCTGTCATATTACTCATCATCCTCGCCATTAACTTTAAAGCCTTCAGGTGGCTCAGTAACAAGTCTTAAATAGACTTTTCCATCCAAATGGTCTGTTTCATGCATAACCGCACGAGCAAATAGACCTTCAGCTTTGTATTCATATAGAACACCATGTCTATCATATGCACGAACTACAACCTTTTCAGGGCGAACAACATAACCACTTTTGCCAGGAAAAGACAAACACCCCTCCATGTCACCTTGCTCACCCTCAGTTGATATTATTACAGGATTTACCATTTCAACAAGTCCGTCACCACAGTCAATAACAACGACACGCCTAAGTATACCAATTTGTGGTGCAGCAAGACCAACCCCTTCAGCATCATACATAGTTTCCGCCATATCATCAATTAAATCTGACAACTTCTTATCAAATTTAGTTACTTCTCTACAAACCTTAGTCAAGCACTCTGCATCATCAGTAAATATTTTTCTTATAGCCATAATAAAATCCTCCGACTTTTAGCAATTTTTTATCATAAAAACGTATCTATCCAAAGATATATTATACTACAAATTCATTTTATAGTAAATATAAATATTAAATAAAAAAGCCCCGATTTCTCGGGGCAAGCAAATCTTGCGATTTGCGCACAATTATTACAGAGTTTCAAGTTGAGCAACTACACGAAGAATCTTTGTAGCATCTGCACTGTCAACTATACCATCCTGATTTGCATCAGCTGCAAGCAACTGTGTAGCATTAAGATTTTCAAGTTTTGCAACGTAACGAAGGATTACTGTAGCATCTGCTGCTTCTACAACACCATTGTTATCAACGTCACCAAGCTTATATGTGGGAGCATCATCTTTTTCATAAAGAGCTGTAACTATCATGTTTTCTGTTACATTTGAGAAGTCCTTATCCCAGCCAATAAATTTATAACCAGCATGTACAGGAGCTTCAGGAGCTGTTGCAGCCTGACCTTCTTCAACTTCTACTTCTGCAATAAGTTCGTTTGTACGGCCATCCATGAACATTACTTTGTACATTGTTACATCACCGCCGCCAATCTTCTTATACATTGCATTTACTTCGAGGTCTGAATGAACGTTTGTGTAGTCGTTATCCCAGCCAATAAATTCGTAACCTTCTCTTGAAGGATCAGCAGGCGCTACTGCATCTTCGCCTTCAACTACTCTCTGCTTTGAGAGGAGCTTACCGTTCCAATCGAAGAATTCAACTGTATACTTGTTTACAGGCTTCGGAGGTTCGGGTTCGTTTTCGTTCATTACAAATACTGATGTATATTCACAACCATGGTGTGTGATA
>CADBRR010000068.1 GCA_902797145.1 uncultured Eubacteriales bacterium
TGATAAAAACGAAAACTAATCGGAGGAGTTAAAATGAATTGTAGAAATTGCGGAAATCAAATTCCGGATGGAAGCACGTACTGCTATTATTGCGGAGCAAATATGCACGAAAACAATGCTCAGGACGGTTATTTTGAACAGCAATATCAGCAGGACGGTTATTATTATTCACAGCAAGGCTATTCACAGCAAAATTCGGGACTTAATGCCCAGAATTACTATTCTAATAATGGACAGCAGAATTATGCACAATCTGCTACAAAAACTAACAAGAATACAGGCAAGATTATTGGTATCTGCGGTGGTATATCAGCAGTAGTTGTTATTGCCCTTGTAATTGTATTGTTTGTTATCGGAAGAGATAAGTGGGATACTGCCAATTCGTATGTAAATGCTACTCTTAATGGCGATGCTAAAACCATCATGTCTCTAATTCATCCTAAAGTTATTGATGCAATGGAAAAGCGTGCAGGAATTACAAGAAAACAGATAGAAAAAAGAATAAGTTTTAATATTTCGAGGTTTAATAAAAAATTTGAAGGCTTTGAAGTTACATATGATCCTGACAATGAAAGAGCTTTAAATCTTTATGGTCGATATGTTGACGAAAAAACATTTTTAATATTGAAGGAAGAAGCACGACGACTTTATGGCATTGATAATCTTAGCGACGTACTAGAGATTGAAGCAACACTTTGGGTAGAGGACGAAACTTCAGGAGAAGGGAAAAGAGAAATAATGACATTTTATATTGCAAAAATTGGTAAGTCGTGGTATCTCTGGGAATTTGAAGTAATGAAGAAATAAAATTTTGATGTCAACTCAAGGATGGTTAATTGGGAAATCAAAGATGAATAAATATCGTTAAAAAATCTAACAAAACAAATCGGCTATGGGTTTTCCACAGCCGATTTTCCTATTTTGTCGATTAAAACTATTCATCTTTTCCGTTTGCCATATTTACGAACCTTTCGATTTTATCCGGTCCTATCATTCGTCTTGCCATTGTATGGTATGCCCTGAACGGCATACGCATTATGACCTCGTATATCTCCGCATTCTCCCTTGCTAATATATCGTCATTCTTGCCCTGTTTACGCCTATATTCCTTTGCAAGCCCCATCATTTCGTCATAGACTTTTTTGCCATACTCGCCTGTCATCATTTGCTCAAGCGTATTTGACCATGTAAATTCGCCTTCCTTAACGAAATCAAGCGGCGGAACAGGTTTTTTAAACCTTTCTTCAAACGGTTTCATATGATATTCTTTTTTACCGCCCTTATTTATTGTGATACTTCCTTCGAGGCGGATATCCTTACTCGATGCTCCGACAAGAATTTTGTACTCACCATCGACGAACTCGAACTTATTATCATCAATATCATAATACATAAAGGCTCTATCATCAAGTTCAAGCTCTATATGTTTTGTTTCGCCTGCTTTGAGTGCGATTTTTGCAAACGCTTTAAGCTCCTTATTAGGTCTTTCTGCTGTTTTAGGTGGTGCGACATAAACCTGTACTATTTCTTTTGCATCGAACGATCCTACATTTTTAACATCCAACTCGACCTTATAGCCATTTATATTGAGGTTTTTATATTCAAATTCCGAATATGAAAGCCCGAACCCGAACGGATACTGAACCTCAACATTTTTTGTATCGTAATATCTATAACCTACGAACACGCCCTCACGATAATGGACGGAATTTGTTCCGCCGGGGAAGTTACCATAGCAGGAAGTATCTTCCATTTTAAATGTATAGCTTTCTGCGAGCTTACCTGACGGAGAAACTTCGCCAAGCAGTAATTTAACTGCCGCCTCCGCTACGCCCTGACCGCCAAGATTCATATTGAGTATTGCTTTAACCTTATCATTAAACGGAAGTTCTACCGGCGAACCCAACATAAGCACGACTACTGTATTTTCGTTAGCCTGAGCGACTTTTTCTATAAGTTCAAGGTGGCTTTCGCTCATACGCATATGTTCCCTATCATAGCCTTCCGACTCGAACTCATCGGGCATTCCTGCAAAGACAACTGCTATATCTGCGTTGCTTGCGTTCTTAACCGCCTCGCTAATAAGCTCATTATTTGCATAAATTGAATCATAGCCTTTTGAGAATGTAAAATCTACATTGCGTTTTTTCATTGAACTTAAAACGTCTTCGATTTTTGTTGCTTCAACGTGTGAGCTTCCGCCGCCCTCGTATCTTGCCTTTTCTGCGAACGCACCTATAATTGCGATTTTCTTATTCTTAATCTTATCCTTATTAAGCGGAAGTATATTATCATCATTTTTGAGCAAAACTGCGCTTTCGCTTGCGGCTTTAATTGCCAGCTCATGATGTGCTTTCGCATCGAATCCCTTTGATTTATCGAAGTTTTTAGTGCCTTTATCCACGAGTTTAAGAAGCCTTTCAACGACTTTATCGAGTTCTTTTACATCGAGTATTCCGTTATTTACTGCATCTATTATTCTTTGAGCGTTTCCGTTATCGACACCGGGCATTTCCAAATCAAGCCCTGCTTTTATTCCTTGAACCCTATCGTTTACTGCGCCCCAATCGGACATTACTATTCCATCAAAACCCCATTCGTTACGGAGTTTTTCCGTTAAAAGAAATTCGTTATCGCTTGCGTATATTCCGTTAATCTTATTATATGAACACATTATTGCCCACGGCTGTTCTTCCTTAACTGCCATTTCAAAAGCCCTCAAATAAATTTCGTTAAGGGCTTGGTCATCGACAACGCTATCTATTGCAAGTCTGCGTGTTTCCTGACTATTTGCTGCAAAATGCTTAACGCAAGCGCCGACACCATTTGACTGCACACCATGCACGAATCCGCTTGCGAGTGTACCTGCAAGGAAAGGATCCTCGCTGAAATATTCAAAGTTCCTTCCGCACAGCGGTGAACGCTTTATATTTATTCCCGGTCCTAATATTATTGAAATTCCTTTTGCTTTACATTCTTTGCCTATTGCATCGCCTATTTCGCAAACGAGCCACTTATCCCACGAACTGCCTGTTGCGCACGCTGTTGGAAAGCAAGTGCTTTTATATGTGAGGTTTGATGTGTTCAAAACTCCGTCATCTTCTGCTGAAATGTCGGCGTTCTGATCTGCTTCCATTCTAACGCCATGGGGTCCATCCGTCATAAGCAGTGCTTTAACCCCTAATCTATCAATATTCTGAGTATGCCAGAAATCGCTGCCGCTTACAAAATTTGCTTTTTCTTCAAGCGTCATTTCGTTCAAGATTTTTGTAATATCCATTTTATTCCCCTTATATATTTTATATATTTATATCTCCGCAAATATTTGTGTTCATAAGCGCTTTAACGCTTGATATATCCTTAGTTTGTCCAAGTATCCACATAAGCTTTGTAACTATTGCTTCTGTTGACATATCATATGCGCATATTGCGCCTGCATCTTTAAGGGATCTACTGACTTCGTAAACATCGAGCGATGCGCTTTCATAGAAGCATTGTGTTGTTACGACTACCGGTATTCCGCTATTTATAAGCGAAATCAAGCTCTGTGCATGGTTGCGCTTGAAGTTATGAACTCCGCCCAAGCCGAACCCTTCTACAACTACTGCCTTTACGCCGCATGACGGGAGCATATCTATTAGCTTTTCGCTCATGCCCGGAAAAAGCTTCAAAAGCGCAACATCTGAACAGATATTGAACCTTGTATCTATCACAGCTTTATTATAGATTGTATCATCTACAGGAACGAATTTATCGTTTTCAAATCTTCCTGCAAGCGGTGCATTTATCGACTCAAACGCATCGAGCGAGCGAGAATGTGTCTTTGATGCTCTGCAACCCCTTATGAGCCTATCATAAAAGCATACGAAAACGCCTTTGCTTTCCATATTATTAGCTGCAATTATTGCGTTTTTGAGGTTTATTCTGCCGTCGGAGTCGAGTTCATTTATCGGGTGCTGAGAACCTGTAAATATTATAGGTATATCTATTCCGCAAAGAAGGTATGACATCATTGATGCAGTATATGCCATAGTATCCGTACCATGCGTTACGATAAGCGCATCGTATTCTTTTGAGCGTGAATACAATTCCTGCGCAAGCGATTGCCATTGTTCGGGCTGTATGTTTGAGCTGTCTATTCTCATAAAATCATCACAGTCTATATTACTGCAATCAATATCTATATATGACAAAATTTCATTTGCACTAAGTCCGGGAACAAGTCCGTTTTCGGACTGTATGCAGGATATTGTTCCTCCCGTTGCAATGAATCTTATTTTCCTCATATCAAAATCTCCATTATATAAAAACTTTGTCATTTACTATTATAAAGTATTTAATCCATTTTTGCAAACTAATTATATATAATCACAAATTAAATTTACAATTTAAAATTACGCTATATTTTTTTGTAAAATCTCTTGACAATATCGGTTAGCGGTTGTAAACTAAATGAGTTGCTTAATGCTGACTTGCGATTTATTCAGGTTTTAACCTGTGTAGATACAATAAAAAATTCAGGAGGGTAAAAGTAAAGAAATGAAAAGGGTTATTTCAATTCTACTCACAATTTTAATGGTAGTATCATTGCTTCCGATGTCTGTATTTGCATCGGTACTTGATGATGCGACGCTTATTTATGATTATGACGGTCTTTATTCGATAAGAATGAACCCTGACAAGAACTACAAGCTTGCCAAGGATATAGACCTTTCGGGGCTTTCAGCGTGGCTTCCTGTTGGCAGGTCAAACCACAACACGGAATCGCTCTACACATCGGACTGGACATTTACAGGCACGCTTGATGGAAACGGTTACAAAATCACGAACATAGGTGCAGTCAATGAAGATTATGGTGTATGGTATGGCATTATTGCTAAAAACGCAGGCACTATAAAGAACATTATAGTTGACGGTGCATCGTTCAGAGTTAAGGAATATGCAGCAGTTATTGCAGGCGAAAACACAGCATCGGGCACTATTGAGAACTGTCATATATATAATGTAGATATTTCAACAGTTCAGGGAAGCTCAACAAACGGAACAGCTGCCGGCATCGTTTCAAAAAACAGCGGTAAGGTAATAAACTGTTCTGCTGTAAATGTTAATCTTTACAGCAACGATTCGGTTACTGCCGCAGCGAGTTATCTTGGCGGTATCGCATCGGTAAACCTTTCAGGCGGTCAGATTTCAGGTTGTATGGCAACGAACATTCACCTCAACACAAAGGGCATATATACTGACAATGCAGGTGAATATTATGGCGGTATTGCAGGTTACAACTTCTCAGGCGCAACTATTTCAAACAGCTATGCAAGGAATGTTGAAGCAAAGGGAAATCAATCTATGGGCGGTATCGTTGGCACGAACGCAGGCACTATTTCAAACGTATTCGTTGTTGGAACGCTTAACTTCAACGCCAAAGCAAACAAGTTTTTCAGAGCAATTTCGGGTTCTATTATAACGAGCACGAGCAGTATTACAAACGCTTATTATGAAAGTGGACTTTACGAAGATGCAAACGCAACAGGCTCTAAATCAACAGCTAACCTTAAATCGGGCAATATTTCAACAGCTTTGTCATCGAATTTTGCGGATAGGTTCGTTGCGCAGTCGGGTCATTATCCGAGGCTTGATTGGGAAGACGATTATGAAAACTACACAGTAAGATTCTTTGGTAACGACAACACAACAGTTATTAAAGAATATGTAACGGATATAAAGGGTGATGTTATATCAGGACCCGAATTTCCTGCTGAAATAGATGGCAAGATTCTTATGGGTTGGTCAAGCGATGAGTTCCGAACAGGAATTTATAGAAGCCTTGATATTTATCTAAAATATGGTGAAGAAACAGGCGATGGTACAGCATCAAAGCCTTATCACATTTATACGCCTGCACAGCTTGCAGCTATAAGCGGAAGCGACAAGGCATATGTTATCTGCAACGACCTTTATCTTGATGAATTCAATGGCGGTACATGGACGCAGATAGTAAATATTACAGGTACGCTTGACGGTGGTCATTACAACATATACGGACTTAACATTGACAACACAGAAGAAAGATGTGGACTTATACAGACGCTTTCTTCGGGCGGAACGATTAAAAATGTTAATATAGTTTTCGGTTTTGCAAAATCAACAGGCAGTTATTCTGCAATACTTTGCGGTGTAAACTTCGGCACTATTGAAAGGTGTACTGTTAGCGGAAGAATAGAGGGTGGTCAGAACACCGCTGCGCTCGTAGGTCAGAACAGCTCAGTTATAAATCAGTGCGGTGCTGACAGGGTTTATGTTTCGGGCGCAACTATTGTTGGCGGACTTTCGGGCAGAAGCTCAGGCACGATTACAGAATCGTACGCTAATGCAGATATAGATAACACAGCAAGTTATACCGGTGGTCTTTCAGGTTATGTAACAAAAGGCACGATTAAAAATTGTTATTCGCTCGGCCGCATTGACGGAAATAAATACATGGGCGGACTTTTGGGTTACACAGCTTCAGACCTTACAATTTCAAACTGCTACACTCATGCGATAGTTAGAACTTCGCTAACGAGTTCATCGGAAATTAGAAGCGGTTATGTTCATCCGTTTGCAGGTTCAAGGTCATATAATACATCGGGCAGGCTTACGCTTGCTTATCAGTCGGGCTTGCTTTACAGAACAACATCTACAACAGGCGAATATATCGCTGCAACAACATGGGATTCAACTAAGTATTCTTCAAACAGCTGTAACTCAATCTATATGAGTGCAACACAGTTGAAGACTCAGACAACATACACATCAGGGGGCGTAAACAGTTCAACTGCATGGAGCGGATTTACAAGCGTATGGCAGTTCAGGTTTGGCACATATCAGTCAAGCTCAAATCTCGGTTGTTATCCAACGCTCAAGTGGCAGTCGGAAAAATATGTTGATGTTACTATTGTTGACGGCGTTACAGGCGAAGTTATAGATAGTGCAAAGGTAGTTGTCGGTTCTACGCTTGACAATGCAAACTTTGTAAGATATATCTGGGACAAAGTTCCTGCAAAGCACGACAAGGACGGAAAGCATTACAAGTTCTCAAGAACGTTCACGCTTGACGGAAGCGAAATAACACTTGCAACAAAGAAGTTCTATTCAAACGCTACTGTTGTTGCTGAATTTTCAAATTATTGGCTTGTTACTTTCTTGAACGCTGACGGAGCTAACCCCTCAACAAATGTTGTAGAAGTTGATGACGGCGAAACTGTTTCAGTCCCCGCAAGCATGGACACAACTGCGCCTGACAGCAAAGAGTTTTTGGGCTGGTTTGCAGGCGAAACGGAATATCAGTTCAACAATGCTGTTACAAAGGATTTGCTTATTGAAGCTAAGTATGGAACGACTTCATTTGAGGTTAAGTTCTATGGCGCACAGTCGCTCGACAAAGACGGAGAATTTGATTATGAATTGATTTCTTCAATTGAAGTTGCATACGCACAGGGCGTAAATACTCCTGAAATTGGCGAATTTGTTCCTGAAAATTATGAATTTGCAGGCTGGGGAAACAGCAGCTTTGCATCGGTTACTGAAAATATGTCGGTTTACGCTCGATACAACAAGCTCACTCAGGAAGCAGACGTTCTCTTCTATGCTCACTTTGAAGACGGCAAGAAGACTGATGAACTGCTTGGCAAGGTTACTGTAGAAGTTGGCAATACGCTTTCAAAGGCTGATTTTGTAAAGACAAAGAACTATACAGGTTATACATTCAATGCTTGGAGCAAGGACAGCATAACTGTTACAGAAAAAGACGGAAACTACATAATTTATGCTAACTATACAAGAAATAAATATACTGTAACGTTCGTTGACGAAGTAGGTTCAGTAATAGCATCAAATGAATATGAACATGGTTCATATATCCTCAATGTGCCCACTGCTCCCGAAAAACAGAATTATAAGTTTGACGGTTGGTTCGATGAAAATACAAGAATTGACCTTGCAACATATACTGTAACAAAGTCAGTTACGCTTAAAGCTAATTATATTCAGAGTGACAACCTCCCAACTTTCGTTCTTTACGATGAATATATCGGCGAAGCTATTGGAGCATGGGTTATTGATAAGGATAAGTCGCCTAACGATAATTCAAATGTTGTTGTTCCGTCAAACGATGAAATGAAGCATGATGGTTATACGTTCCTCGGCTGGTTCGACAAAAACGGAAACAGATTCAATTTCAATGAAGTGCTTGAAAATGGTTATGGTGTTGCTTACGCTAAGTACGAAGTTGTAAAGGCTCACTCTCTCACAGCTCCTACACAGACAATTTCTGCAACAGCTAACCTCAATGATGCTATCGCTCAGGCTAACGCAGTTGCAGGTACAAATAGGATTGAAATCTCACTCACAGCAGATGCTCAAATCACAGGTATGGTTGACCTCACTCGTGCAAACGTTACAATCAACGGTAACGGTCATAAGGTTACAGGCGCAAGTACAACATCTGCATCAGGCGGTTTGAGAATTAAGGCTGACGGACTTATGCTCAAAGATATTACATGGGATACAAGTTCAAATAAGGCATGGGCAATGCGTGTTCTTGGAAACTTCAATGTATACTTTGATGGTACAGTTAATGTTAAGGCAGCATCAGGTTATGCA
>CADBRR010000069.1 GCA_902797145.1 uncultured Eubacteriales bacterium
AAAATCATTGCTAATTGCTAATCGCTAATTGTCAATATTCCCCTCAAACTCTCGTTTATCTCATTTTCGAGCGCAATAATTCTTTTGAGTATTTCTTCCGATTTTTCAGGCTTTTTGTACTCATAGAAATATCTTGTCATAGGTATTTCATAGCCGATTTTCGTCTTTGAATTATCTATCCATGCATCGGGCGCATATGGCAGTACTTCACGCTTGAAATATTCTTCAACATCTTCTTTGAGCGGAACGTTCTCAGTATCACGAAGCGCTGCATCTGCAACAGGCTTTCCTTTTTTGAGTATAATTTCACCATTTTCATCACGCTGAGGTCTTTCTACTGTTATTTTTCTATAACCAAACTCTTCGTTATCAAAAATTTTGCTTTGGCAATAAACGCTTTTTTTATCGCCATATACACCGTTTTCAAATTCATTGTACGCATTAACGATAAGCTGTCTACACATTTCGGTTATATCGTTACGTTTAGTACCGATTGATTTTCTTCTCGGTTCAAAGCAATGTGATGCGTCAATGAGCTGAACTTTGCCACTTCTAAATGACGGTTTATTCTTATTTATCACCCATATATATGTTGAAATACCGGTATTCATAAACTGGTCTGTTGAAAGCTGAATAATCGTTTCGAGCCAATCGTTTTCAATTATATATTTACGTATATTTGACGGACCTGAGCCAGCATCACCCGAAAAAAGTGGTGATCCGTTCTGAATAATAGCCATTTTACCATCATCAGCAAGCTTTGAAATACCATTAAGTACGAAAAGTTGTTGACCGTCTGAGATTTTGGGCAAACCTGCGCCAAATCTGCCGTTTTCGCCAAGCTTTGCCTCTGCTTCAACGGCTTTTTGTTCCTTTTTCCAATCAATTCCGAACGGAGGATTTGAAATTATCCTATCAAATTTATAATCCTTAAATTTATCATCAGAAAGAGTATCTCCAAACCTCATATTATCGGGAAGTCCACCTCGTATCATCATATCAGCCTTTGCAATAGCAAAAGTAGACGGATTATTTTCCTGACCGAAACAGGTTACAGTTGTTTCTTTATCTATCTGGTGAATTCTTTCCTCCATGCACGAAAGCATCTGAGAAGTACCCATAGTCATATCATAAACAGTAATATTATCGCCATTGAAGTTCATTCCTGACACAAGGATATCTGTCATAAGGTAAATAATATCACGTGAAGTAAAATGCGCACCTGCTTCTTCGCCATAGCTTTCCGAAAATCGTCTTACGAGGTCTTCAAAAATATAACCGCAATCTACTGCGCTTATTTTATCAGGTCCAAGATAACCTTTTGATGATGCAAACTCCTTTACAGTAAGATACAAGGTATTGCTTTCAACCATTCTTTTTATTATGTTATCGAACTCGAACTTTGCAAGCACATCCTGAACATTAGATGAAAACCCTGCAAGATAATCCTTAAAATTCGATTCGATATTTTCAGGATCTGCAAGCATTTTTTCAAATGTAAACTTGCTTGTGTTATAAAACTGGTAACCCGATGCACGTGTAAGGAATCCGTCAACTACTTCAAGATGCTTACATTTTTCATATGTTTCAATAACCTTATCATGAGTAGGCAAAAGGCAATCATGAAATCTCTTGATTATTGTCATAGGTAAAATAACGAGTCCATATTCATGAGGTTTAAACGGACCTCTCAATATATCAGCAACATTCCAGATAACGGTAGATTTTTCAGCTATATTTAATCCGACATTTGTTATATCGTTCATTGTTTTTTCTCCTTAAAATATTCTTTCATCTATTATACAATAAAACCTGCGTAATTAAAAGGACATTTTCGGTACTGATAATAAATTTTTCGATAAAAAATATGCCGCAATAAACGGCACATAATTTTATCTTGCCCGCGCATATTTTCTAAATGCGAAAATCATCAAAATATAACAAATCGTTTTAGGAAGCATAAGCATTCCAAGCATTGGCACTACCGATGCTAAAACTGCAACCGGTATATAGAACAAGAACGAGAGTGTAACATATATCCATACATTTTTTAACTCCTTAATTTCATTCCTGTTTTTAAAATACAATACTACTACCACCGCTCCTAATATTACAAACGGAACATTTCTTATAACTCCCCATAAAGTCGAACTTGTGTTCGCAACCCATTCGTTTTGCGGTAACGCACACAATATTATTCTTGCTAAAACAAGCAATATAACTAAACAATCAAGTTTTTTATATTTTTTGCCATAGCACGCCTTATAAAGCATATACATGAGCAGATAAAAAACGGTCATAGTAATAGATGTTACAAGCTTTCCAATACCAAGATACATTGTAAAATCATATTCTATAAAATAATTAAGAACTCTCGGAACGAGATGGAACGCATCGCCTATACCGAGTATAAGAACTGCAAATCCCATAAGCTTACCTATCTTATCTTTTCGCCTTGTCAGGATATAAATCCCCGAAACGATAGCTATTACAAGATATGCAATGTCGAACAAACTTTCTCCATATTTCATAATATGATGCTCCTTTGTTTATTCGCTAACGGTTTCGCCTGTCCATGTCATAATTCCGCCGAACTCGATTATATTTTTATAACCCATATCTGCGAGCTTCTGTGCAGCCTGTTTACTTCTGTTTCCGCTCCTGCAATAAACGAGAATCATTTGTTCTTTATCGGGAAGCTCCTTTGGCATCTCGTTTAAAATAGTTTCATTAGGCACACAAATTGCGCCGGGGATATGTGCTTGATTAAACTCATCTTCCCTTCTCACATCAAGAATTATATAACCATCGTTTTCACGCATTATCCTTTTAGCTTCTTCCTGCTCAACGCTTTTATATGTTGCCTGCCTATTCATCGGAGAACAACCCGAAAACAGCATAATTGAAGTGAGTGTTGTTAAAAATACTTTAAAAAACTTTTTCATAAATCCTCCATTTTTATTATATTATGAGTATTATAGCATATAGTTAATTTTCGGTCAACAGAGTAAAATATCAATTATTATTTTAAAAATTTGCTTTTTTAATCATTTTGATGTATAATAAATAATTGGTTTTATTTTATCACTGAATAGAATCAAATTGGCTCAACCGATATTCGGCACAAACGGGAGGAACAATATGATTAGAACGTATAAGAGGTACACAGCGTTATTATTGGCAGTCATTACTGCGATAATAATAATTATTCCTCAATATTTCAAAAATTCATATGCGCAGGAGGACACAAAAATAGCTGTTGACCCGACCGGGAACGGTTATTCATCTGTACTTTATGACGGTGCTAACGGACTTCCGACTTCCGAAGCTAACGCAATAGCCGAAACTGCTGAGGGGTTCATATGGATAGGAAGTTACAGTGGACTTATACGTTATGACGGAAACACATTCGAGCGAATTGATTCTACTTCAGGTATTGCAAGCGTTGTAAGCTTGTTTGTTGACAGCAAAAACAGGCTATGGGTTGGGACGAACGACAACGGAATTGCGGTCATGGAAAACGGTGAATTTAGAATGTTCCACAAATCCGATGGTCTTCCTGCATCTTCCGTTCGTGCCATAACAGAAGATTTTGACGGAAACATATATGTTGCAACTACAAGCGGAATTGCGATAATAGATGAAAATATGAATTTAAGTGTAATTGATGACACGCAGATAAAAAATGCGTACATACGCAATTTACAGCTTGGAAAAGACGGAATTATATATGGAGTCGTTCTTGACGAAGCGTTTTTTACGATTGAGGACAAGAAAATATCAGGATTCTATACGAGCAAGCAGTTAGGTATTGACGGAGTTATAGCAGTATTCCCCGACCTTGAACAAGAAGGATACGTTTATCTTGGCACAGAAAATTCAAAAGTATATTATGGTAATATTAGTTCTAATTTAAACAACTTAAAGACGATAGATGTAATGCCATTAAGTTATATAAACGGTATATATCATATAGGAAATCAGTTATGGGTAACATCGGATAACGGAATAGGTGTTATAAAGCAGGATAAAATCCACATACTTGATGATTGTCCGCTTAAAAAATCAGTTGGTTCAATGCTTGTTGATTATCAGGGGAACTTATGGTTTACATCGTCAAGGCAAGGCGTAATGAAAATTGTTCCCAACAGATTTACGGATATTTCGAGCAAATATGATCTTCCCGAAGAAATAGTAAATTCAACGTGCAAGTACAACGATATACTCTTGCTCGGAACAGATGATGGGCTTATTGCGCTTTCGGATACTGACGTTATCGATAATATTCCAATAAATGAAGCAAAAACAGCATCAGGGCAGGATATTGAAGTTACAAACCTCATAGAATGGCTCAATGGATGCAGAATAAGGTCTATTATTCGTGATAGTTCAAACAGGATATGGATTTCAACATGGCGAAAATATGGGCTTATATGTTATGATAACGGAATTGTAACTTGTTATACGAAATATGACGGATTACCTTCCGACAGGGTTAGGGTTGTCTACGAAAAGAAAGATGGTTCAATACTTGCAGCTTGTACAGGCGGTGTAGCTGTAATTCAAGGAAAGAGTGTTATAGGTATCTATAACGAAAAGAATGGTTTAGATAATCTTGAAATATTGACCGTTACGGAAGCTGAAAACGGAGATATAATTCTTGGCTCCGATGGTGACGGAATATATGTTATAAGCGATTTAGGAACAAAGCATATTACAATGGGATCGGGACTTCGCTCCGATGTTATAATGAGGGTTAAAAAGGATAATACAAGAAATATTTTTTGGATAGTAACGAGCAACTCCATAGCATATATGGACAGTGAATACAACGTTACCACAGTTGATAATTTTCCTTATCCTAACAACTATGATTTATATGAAAATAAAAGCGATGAACTCTGGATACTTGCAAGTAATGGAATATATGTTGTAAGTGCAGATGAGCTTATTGCAAACAAAGAAATTACACCTGTTTATTTTGGAAGAGAAAACGGAATTTCATATATTGCAACAGCTAATTCTTACAGCGAACTCACCCCCTACGGCAGCCTTTATATTGCAGGTTCTTCGGGTGTTACGATGACAAACATTGATGTTAGCTTTGAAAGCGTTAGTAAAGTTAAAATATCAGTTCCTTACATAGAGGTTGACGATGAAAAGTTCATCTACCCTGACAAAACAGGTGCGTTCAATATACCTGCTAATGTGAACAAAATTACTATATTCAGTTATGTATATACATATTCGCTTTTAAATCCGCAGGTAACATTTTATTTAGATGGTTTTGAAAAGAGTTCAACTACAGTAAGAAGAAATGAGCTTGTTCCGGTTGACTACACTAACCTCAATGGCGGAAGATATAATTTTATAATTTCTATAACGGATTCGCTTGATAAAGGTAGCAATAAATTATCAGTTCCGATAATCAAACAAAAAGCATTCCACGAAACTATAACATTTAACATTGCTGTAGCTATTGCCATAATATGTTTAATTACATTTATTGTTCGCCTTTATATTAAAAATAAGACGGAAACGCTCAAAAAGAAAGAGCAGGAACAGAAAAAGCTCATAACAGAAATAGTTAAAGCGTTCGCTAAAACGATTGATATGAAGGATAAATACACTAACGGTCATTCATCGAGGGTTGCTGAATATACTGCAATGCTAACAAAAGAGCTTGGCTATGATGAAGAAACCATATGGAAATACTACAATATAGCGCTGCTTCACGATATAGGCAAAATCGGTGTTCCCGAAGAAGTTCTCAATAAACCGGGCAAGCTAACCGACGAGGAATTTGAGATAATAAAGTCGCACACAACGCTTGGATATGATGCGCTCAAAAACATAAGCGTTATGCCTGAATTGGCAATAGGTGCTCAAGCTCACCATGAACGACCTGACGGCAAAGGTTATCCTAACGGGCTTAAAGAAGATGAAATCCCAAGGGTTGCGCAGATAATTGCTGTTGCCGATGCGTTTGATGCAATGTATTCAAAAAGGCCATACAGAAATCGTATGAACTTTGAAACGGTTGTTTCGATAATAAAAGACGTATCGGGCACCCAGCTTGAAAGCAGCGTTGTTGACGCTTTCCTGCGCCTCGTCGATAAGGGCAAGTTCCGTGCAAGCGATGATAACGGTGGCGGAAGTTTTGAGAGTATAGATAATATAAGGAAGAAAAATAACAATGAATAAAAAGGTCCTGTCGGTTACAACCGGCAGGATTATTTTCGTTATAATTATAATGTTCGTTTGGTTCGTCGTATAAAGGCAAGCCTATCCATATCACCATGTTTTATTTCGTTATCGAGTGCAGAAATTATATTGTTCTTTCTTGCAAGAAAATTAGGACCCGTAAGGTTTATGCTCGATGTGTGGTGCGTATTCAATGCGCAATCGCAAGTTAAATTTTCCAAAAACGTTTTTAATTCTATAAGCATTTCCTTTTCAGAAAGCGGTGTAAATTCGCCTCGTCTTGCTTCTTCAACAAGCGGAGTTCCCGGAAAAAGCGTAAGTCCACCTGTTCCTACGAGCATAGGCTTGCACTGATTGAATATTTTTGCAGAGTTTACTGCGTGTTCATGGCTATGTTCACGACCTGCAACGCCGTTAAGGAACGTCATCCAGTATTCTATGCCTGCCTGTTCAAGCTTGTGACATTGTTCAAGAATATCGTCGGCATGATAACCTTTATTTATTCTGTCAAGCGTCCAATCATCTCCACTCTCAACCCCAAGAGAAATTTCCCTTATGCCAAGCTCTTTGAGTTTTTTTAACTGTTCTACGGTCTTATTCTTTATATCCGTAACTCGTGTTGACGCATAGATATATTTCATCTTTGGAAGATAATTGTTAATCATTTTAAGTATTGGTTCAAGCTTATCATAAGATAGCGCAAGCGGATTTGCGCTGAGAAGCTGTATAGTTTCAGCTTCGGGAACGATTTGTGAAAGCTCCTTTAAATCCTCTTCTATCCATTCAATAGGCTGAACTTTAAAATCAACATTTCTATACATCGTACAGAATTTGCACGCGTTATGAGTGCAGCCCTGAGTTATCTGTAAAAGCGGAAATGTAGGCCAGTATGGGTTTCTATATACTGTATCTGTAAAGTGCATATTTTTCCTCCTATTACCACGGGTTATTGACTATTTCTTCGCCAAGAATTGAGGCGTGTTCTATTTCCTGAGGGAATACTTTTTCATGCCTCTCCTTCTTCGATTCGCCGTCGAACATCGTCCAATCAAATCGGCTATAATCCTTTACCTGCAAAGTGTTTCCTGAAATCATAACCTTCGTGTTTCCAACAAACGCATTAAGTGTTTCCTGATACGATTTTATCATTTTATCATATCCGCCATATGAATAATATTCTTCCGGCGCATTGCTCGTCATAATAAACAATATAGGAATTTTCTTTTCGTTGTAGCTTCGAGGCTCTAATTTATATGTCAATGACTGAAAAATAAGTCGCTCATATAATGCCCTGAAACCTGCGCTTACATCGCCAAGATAATTAGGTGTTCCTATAATTAGTCCGTCTGCATTGCGTATAGCTTCAAGCACTATTGAAAGTCCGTCTTTATACACGCATTTGCCCTCGTTAGGCGATAGCTTGCAACCGAAACACGAAATACAGCCTGTAAATTTTTCAAGTCTATATATATCGAATACTTCAACTTCTGCACCTGCACGCTTTGCTCCGTCAACTGCTGACTTTACCAAGGTATCAGTATTCCACATTTTGCGTGGACTTGCGTTTATCGCTACTATGCGTTTCATATCTTCCTCCATATTATAATTCCGTTGCCATTTTCTCTATCGGCATACGATTAAAATGCCATGCGTGCGCTGATGAGCCCTCTTTAGGATAACCAAGTCCAAGCATCATAACGGGAATTATGTTGTCTGGCAAATCAAATGCTTTTGAAACGGTTTCAGAATCAAAACCCCTTATCCATATAGTATGTATTCCAAGCTCCTCCGCCTCATACATCATAGTTGTTGCGGCAATGCTCGCATCTTGTTCGCCTGAATTGTAATTGTTATACCACTTGTCATGCGGATTGCGCCATACAGTATTTGCATCATAACATACAAGAATCATAACAGGCACATTATAGTGAAAAGGTGTTACGTGTTTTAGCGTTTCAATCGCTTTTTCACTTTTTATTATATAAAATCTCTGCGGCTGATAATTGCAGGCAGTAGGTACTATTCTCCCTGCTTCAAGTATTCTGTCGAGCTTTTCCTGCTCAATCTGTCGAGAATCAAATTTGCGTTCTGAATATCTGTTTTTTGCAAGTTCGAGAAAATCCATATCAGTTATCCTTTCAATTCTTTTTTTATTATTTTATCTAATATAATTGACTTTTTCTACTTACAGATTTATAATATTGTAAAAAATTATTACAAATATAATGTTTTGTAAAAAAGAGGTTTTTATATGTCTGAAACAACCAAATTGTGGATAGCCGAAAAAATGAAGGAGCTTATGAAATATAAGCCCATAAAAGATATAAGGGTTAAGGAAATTTGTTTAAACGCCGGCATTGAACGACAAACATTCTATTACCATTTTAAGGATAAATACGATCTTGTTGCGTGGATTTTCTATCGTTCCGCATATGATACCGATATAATTTCAATAGAGTCTGCTTCAAAAAGTATGAATAGAATGAAAAGCGATTTTATTTTTTATAAGCGTGCGTACGAGGATTCATCGCAGAACGCTCTGTGGCGCTATATGCTTGAATATTTCGTTGAACGCTATACGCACCTTGCAAAGGAAAAACTCCATTCTGATATTATTGACGCACAGCTTGCATATAGCATAAGGTTTTATTGTATGGGCGCTGTCGGAATGACACAGGAATGGGTTCTTAATGATAATATAACATCATCTGAAACAATAGTACAGATGATGTTTGAGTCAATGCCGAAAAATATGTATAAGCTTTTCTTCGAAAATTAGCATTATTTAAGCGCAAACTCTATCTCTTTAAGCTTGCCGCTTTTTGAATTTATGTTGCCTGTTTCCTTGAATCCCATTTTTCGATATAATCGCTCTGCATTTATGTTGTTTTCAAGTATCCACAGAACAGGCATTCCATTGCAATTTTTAATAGCGAATTTAAGTAATTTTGTTCCGTAGCCTTTGTTTTGTTTATCAGGCAATACATAAAGGTCTTCTATCAAATTGCCTGTTATTGATACTATTCCTATCGGAACATCTTCAATAAGCATATATAACTTGCTTCCGCTTTGCATCTTTTTATAAAGATACTTTTGTTGATGCTCTATCGTATGGAGTTCAATAAAATCATGTGAACAAAAATCCCTGTGCGATTCTTTCCACGATATAGAATGAATTGCTGCTGCTTGAATTATATTCGTTAAATCTACCGGTACTATCATATTTCTCCCTATTTATTGCGAACATTTTTTCGAATAAATTGTTCCATTAAAATTTTGTCATCTATCATTACTTAGATTGAATTTAAATCTTATGATATATGTGATAATTATATCAAAAGCATATGAAAAATCAAGTAAATTTTTTAAAACTTTATCAGATAACTTGACAAATATTTAATTTAATGATATTTTATATAAAAAACAGGAGGCGCAAATATGAAAAAAGATTTGGGATTAGTTCAAGCTGTATATCCAATGCCGGTGCTTATGGTCGCAGCATATGATGAAAACGAAAAAGTAAATGTTATGAACGCTGCATGGGGGCAGATTTGCGATACGGATAAGATTATCCTCTTTATTGGGGAAGGTAAGCGTACTTGGCTCAATATCAAGGAAAGCAAAGCTTTCACAGTAGCGCTCGCAGATGAAGCGCATATGGACGTTGCAGATTTCTTCGGTATCGCTTCGGGTAATAGAATTGATGATAAGTTTGAACGCACAGGCTATCATGCAGTAAAGAGCGATAAGGTTCATGCTCCTATTATAGATGAATTCCCGGTTGTTATGGAATGTGAGCTGCTTGAGTTTTTGCATACGGATTATGTAGATGGCATCGTAGGCAAAATAGTAAATGTAAAGGCGGAAGAATCAGTTCTTTCAGAAAATGGCAAGGTTGATGTAAAAAAGCTTCATGCGCTTATGTTTGACCAGTTCCAGAACGATTACTATTCAACAGGTGAAAAAGTCGGCAAAGCATGGAATGCAGGCGCAGCATTGATGAAAAAATAAGTTAATAAAGCAAATAAAAACAGCGGCAAAGCAAAATTTGTCGCTGTTGAATTTTTATTTAGAATGTGCAATTTCTTTTCTTATATCTGCCATAACATCGGCAACTGTAATGCTGCGCATCTTGTCTTCCATACATTTCTGTATAGCTTCAAGCTTCATATCCATTGCATGATGAATATTGCGACCAATCGGGCATTCAGGATTGGGATTTTCATGAAAATGAAATATGCTTTCCTCGCTCCCATTGTCAACCGCTTTATAAACATCATAAAACGTAATCTCTTCGAGTTTCTTTGAAAGCGTAATTCCACTCTTTCCCTGAGAAATGTTGATAATCCCAGCTTGTTTTAAATCGCCCACAACATTGCGCACAATTACCGGGTTTGCACCGATACTTCCTGCAAGAAAGCTACTTGTCACCGTTTCAGTATTTTTGAAATAATCTATAGCGGTGAGGATATGCACCGCTATTGTAAATTTACTCGTTATCTGCATTGCTCTGCCCTCCGGTACGAATTTTATCACATTTCAGGCTTATTGTCAATGCAGATATTACAAGCTAAATACCTATTATTCACGCACAACACTGATGCGCTGCTGAATGTGGTTGCCCTTTTCAATTTCATCAACCATTGCAATAGCGTAATCAGCATAGCTTATGATACTCTCACCACGTGAATTGAGTGTCAACTCCTCGCCTGCAAGAATATATCTGCCGGAACGCTCACCATCAGCTTGGAAATCACCTGCAGGACTAA
>CADBRR010000070.1 GCA_902797145.1 uncultured Eubacteriales bacterium
AGGAACATTTAGCAACGAAGTTATTTAGCGCACCGTAGGTGCATTTAGCGTTCCGTAGGAACATTTAGCAACGAAGTTATTTAGCGCACCGTAGGTGCATTTAGCGTTCCGTAGGAACATTTAGCATAACCGCAGGTCGGTATTTAGCGTTCCGTAGGAACATTTCGCACGACCGCAAGGTGTATTTAGCGCACATAGTGCATTTCGCACGATTACAAGGTAGTATGTAGCTTGATAAATCTAATGTGTGTGACGATATTATAGTAGACGATGCAAAAATGATTGAGAGAAAATTCGCAAGTGTGGAGAGAGTGAATTATTGCAAGTGTAAACTTGAAAACTTGAAACTTCAAACTTAAAATTCCATACTTAACACTTAAAACTCCAAACTCCACACTTGAAACTTCAAACTTAAAATTCCATACTTAACACTTAAAACTCCAAACTCCACACTTGAAACTCCAAACTCCGTCACAGTTCTTCCGTATGGATTGGGGTATATACCATTTTACCATTTATTCGTTCTGACTCAAACAAAATAAGCTTTTTTACCTGCAAAGATCCATTGAGTTTTATTTGTTTGAGTTCGCCTGTTGATATATCGTCATGGACAACGTTTCTACCGAGTGTTATATGTGGCACGAACCTTTTCATATCCTTACCGAACCCTTCATCGGCAAGCGCAAATTCAAGTGCTTCATGCAGATTATCGAGTTCTTTGAGGTCGCCTTTAATTGTTACCACAGAAGTTTTGCCCGACCTTTTATCGAAGCAATCGTACTCATTAAGGTGGAGCATAAACGGTCTTATACCCCTTACTGCTTCACGCATGGCTTTTGCTGCGCTAGCCATTTCCATATTGCCGACTTCTCCCAGAAAGTGCATTGTAATGTGCATATTTTCTTTAGGCACGAAGTTACCGCCGCTTGAATACTGTTTAAGTTGTTTTTGAAGCTCGTTAAGTTCATTTTTTACGGATTTAGGTAATTCAATTGCTATAAATAATCTCATAAAATATCTCCTTATTATTTTTTGAGCTGTTCCACGTATTGTTTTGCCATATTGCGTATAAAATCATAATCTGAAGCCTGAACAGCTTTTTTATTAAGTATTCCGCTGCTTATTCCATAAGCGCAAGCTCCGGCGTCCCTAAACGACCTTATATTATCGAGTGTTACGCCTGCGACTGCGGCAATTTTAATATGTTCAAGCGGAGCTTTTAGCGCTTTTATATACTCTGCGCCGAGCATATGGGCAGGGAACAGCTTTACTATATCTGCGCCGAGTTCGTATGCTTTACAAATTTCGCTTGCTGTAAATGCGCCCGGTATTGAAACGAGGTTAAGTTCCTTTGTGCGTTTTACAACCGCCTCGTTAGTATTCGGAGAAATTATATATTCTGCGCCTGCATTATAGGCAAGTTCGACCTGATGTGTATTTAAAACGGTACCTGCGCCGATAGACATTTTATCCGAATAATTTGCTTTAAGGTACTCAATTGCTTTTACTGTATCGAGTTCATCGCCACAATTATCGAAAGTTACTTCGACGGTACGGACACCTCCTTCATAGAGTGCATCTGTAATATGACCAAGTTTTTCAAACGGAACTCTACGCATAACGACGATTATTCCGTTTTCAAGAATAAAATCAAGAGTTTTCATAAATAGTCCTTTCTATTTTACGATAGTGATTTTTCCAACGAATAATTACGACAGTGATTTTTCGTTATACAGAGCAGCGCCAATCATACCTGCATCGTTTAAATATTTTGCGAGGCAAATCTGGGCATAGCCGTTTTCAAAGAAGCTTTTTTCCTTAACCTGAGGAATTAGTTTTTTAATGAGATAATCGCCTGTATGTGCGATACCGCCGCCGATAACGATTTTTTCGGGGTCGATAAAATTTATTATTGACACTATTGCGCATGAAAGGTTATCGACAAACTCATCGAATATCTTTTCGGCATCGACAATTCCGTCCTTTGCATCGTCAATAATATTGCGTGCGTGGAATTTATCGTCCGCTTTTTTATAACCGCTTCGTATTGCCATATTTTTTATTGCTGTTGCGCTGCAAAGCGTTTCAACGCAGCCTGAATGACCGCAACCGCATTTATCGCCATCTTTTTTTAGAATCATATGGCCGAGCTCTATTCCGTTGCCCATACCGCCTTTAAACGGTTTACCTGCTATAACGAGCCCACCGCCGACACCTGTTCCGAGCGTAATTAAAACTGCTGTCTGTGTATCTTGAAGTTCGCCATATGTATATTCTGCGAGCATTGCTGCATCTGCGTCGTTTATCATTGAAACCCTTGTATTTTCAAATCGCCTTGCAACGAGTTTCCTAAGCGGTAGGTTATAAAAGCCGAGATTACCTGCTTTAATTACCGTTTCGTTATCCTTTGAAATTCCGCCCGGAACTGCGATGCCGATGCCTGATATAATCTTTATGCTCATTCTCTGTTCGTGAAGAAGCGCTGTTACCAAATTATAAATGTAATCGCACACAATACTTCCACGTTCCGACATATAATCCGTTGCAAACACTTCATCCTGCGGAAACGGAAACTGTTTTCTGCCTATTATTTGCGAACCGTTCTTGATTATTGCTGCGCCGATATGCGTACCGCCTATATCGACACCGATTTTATAGCTTATTTTCTGCATATTTTGCTCCCACTTTCATTACAAGATATATCTATCTATAATCCACTCAACTGCATTTTCATAGCTTGGCGGAGCTACTACATCGGCATAGGGGATTATTTCCTGCTTTGCATCGCCAACCGCTATACCAAGCCCTGCCATTTTTATCATTTCAAGGTCGAGTGTATTATCGCCAACAGCTATTACATCTTTCATATCTATGCCCATTGAATCTGCAATATACTTAACGCCTGTTCCTTTATGGGCATCTATATGGTTAAACTCAACGAACATAGGGCTTGATCCGCTTACCTTTAATCTGCCCTTGAAATGCTCTTGCATATCGTGAATAAGTCCCTCGGTCATTTGACTTTCGACTATAAAAATCGCTTTCGGTATATTTTGCCAATGCTTACTTCGTATATCGGGGTCGATTATTTGACCTAACTTCAATCTTTTTGAATATTCATCGCCATACTCGTGTTTATATTCATGCACGATATTATTCCCCTGATAAAAGTGTGCATAAATCTTTAATTCATGCGCAATTTCAAATATTTCCATCAAAAGCTCATCCGATATGCTCGATTCAAAAACGGGCTTTTCGCTTACTGTATCCATTACTATTGCGCCGCCGAAATTCACGATAGGTCCTTTTATATCGAGCTGTTTCCATATGCTCCTTGAGCTTTCAAAGGCTCTGCCTGTCGCAAGCGTTACATATACTCCTTTTTCCTGCGCTTTCCGTATAGCGTTTGCGTTCCGTTCGGGAACTGTATCTATATCGTTAGTTAGCGTATTATCAATATCGAGTGCAAGTAATTTATAGTTGTTGTTCATAATTGTTACCTCGTGTGGAGTGTGGAGTGTGGAGTGACTCCAAATTCCAAACTTCAAACTTCAAACTTCATGAAAGTGTGCATAGACGTTCTCTGCTGCTTTTCTATTCATACCATCGAGCGAGGCGAGTTCGTCGATGCTTTGTTTTTTCATTTCATCGAGCGTTGTATATTTATCATAGAGAATCTTACGGCGTTTTTCGCCTATTCCCTCGATTTTATCAAGTTCGCTCATAACCATACTTTTAGACCTCAAATCACGATGATACGTTATTGCGAACCTATGCGCTTCGTCCCTTATTCGTTCTATAAGCTGTAATGCTGGGTCATTCCGTTCAAGGATTATATTATCGCTTCTATCGGGAACGACAATTTCCTCGTTCTTTTCTGCAAGACCTATACATGGAATGAATGAGAGTGAGAACTCTTCAAGGACTTTAAGTGCGACATTCAACTGACCTCTTCCGCCATCGACTATCAGCAAGTCGGGCAAGTGTGAAAAGCTTTTATCTCCGTTTTCCGCCCTTTTAAATCGTCTTGTAAGGACTTCCCTCATAGCCTCGTAATCGTCGCCGCCTGTTGCCTGTTTTATCTTAAAGCGTCTATATTCAGATGTTGCTTTCTTTCCGTTTTCAAAAACGACCATACTTGCAACTGTATTTGTTCCCTGAATATGCGAGTTATCGTAACATTCTATTCTTTCGGGAACTGTTTCAAGCTCTAAAACTCTACTCAATGCTACAACTGCGCCGCCGTCACGCTCCCACTGGCGTTTTTTTAGTTCATGCTCACGATTTAGCAGGTCAATTCCGTTCTTATAAGCCATTTGAGCCTGTTTTAACTTTTCGCCACGCTGGGGGAGGATTATATGCACCTTTTTGCCCTTTATATCGCTAAGCCATTTTTCGATAGTTTCCATATCATCGGGTGCATCGTGGACGACAATTTCCGCCGGGATATAAGCGTTATCGACATAGAACTGTTTTATAAACGATGACATAATAGAACCTATATCGTATTCATAATCGTTCATTTCATAGCTTTGAGTGCCGATAACCTTACCATTTCTTATAAACAGAGCGAATATAGTACAAGCGCCAAACGGGTCTGATGCGAATGCGAAAACGTCACGCTCGGTCATTGATGTTGAAATTGCAAGCTGCTTTTCGCCAAGCGACTTTATTGCGTTTATAGAATCCCTGAGTTTAGCTGCTTTTTCAAACTCTAATTCATCTGACGCTTTCATCATATCAGCGGTCAATTTCTTTACGACCTGTTCGTTATCGCCCTCCAGAAATGCTGAGATATTCTTGAGCATTTCGTGATATTCTTCCCTTGAAACGTTCCCGGAGCATGGTGCGCAGCATTTGCCCAAGTGATACATAAGGCAAGGTCTTTCACCTCTTATTATAGCTTTATTTATATCCTTTTTGCAATGCCTAACCGGGAAATGTTCCCTAACGACATTTAGCGCTTCACGCAATGCCATTGCGCTTAAATATGGCCCGAAATACTTTGCGCCATCGTTTTTTATTTTGCGTACGACCTCGAAGCGTGGGTAATCCTGTTTAATATTCAGCCTCACATACGGAAAATGCTTATCGTCTTTAAGCAAAATATTATATCGTGGCATAAAATGCTTTATCAAATTGCTTTCGAGCGTCAACGCTTCCGTTTCGTTTGCGGTCAAGATATACTCAAAGTTCTCGATATGGCTTACCATTGCGTGAACCTTGGGGTGCATTGTTTTTGACGACTGGAAATACTGCCTGACCCTATTTTTAAGGGATACGGCTTTACCTACATAAATTACTTCACCCGATTTGTCGAACATCTTATAAACGCCCGGCGAATCGGGTAAAAGCTTTAACTTTTCCTGTATTATACTGTTCATAGATTATTTAAACTGTTTATATGATCCAAATGCTACTATTGCAAGCGCTGCGACTATTCCGAAAATTCCGAAAACTACGAACTGTGTGCGCCTTGCAGTGAGTGAGCTATTAGTTTCTTCAAGCGTTAAGAAAACGTTATTGTCAGAAGTAAATTCTATTCCGTAAACCTTAGCTGTTGCAGAATGTTCATATTCTTCTTTATCGACTCTAAGCGTTACGCTTTTATCTTCCGTTGCTTCTTCAAGGAACGCATAATATATAGCCGGACCTGCATAATCCGTACTGAGTGCAAAGTTATGCGAATCGCCTACGAGTGTTACATATCTATATACGCTTGCATCGAGTGTCGGTTCCTTCTTATCATACACTCTGCCTGTTACGACCATTGTATCTTCAGCTTTAATTTCCTTAATATTATTTGCATCAACAAACGACCATACGGACAAGCCTACGAGCGCAACTGCGATTACGATAAGAACGATATATACAGCAATCGACTTCTTATGTTTTCTTTTTACATTTTTCATATAAATAACTCCTTTTATTTTTTTGTTTTTTCTGTTATAATTATCTTTACTATAAAACAGAATTTCGTTCTTGTCAACTTTTTTGGCAAAAACGGTTACGAAGTGGAGCAATTATGAAGAAAAACAACAAGTTTATGGGCATTATTTGCGCAGTAGGGGCATATATGCTTTTCGGGTTCAGTTTCCTATTCACAAAGCAATCGGTTGAGAGCATTGCGCCCATGTATCTTTTATCATGGAGGTTCATACTTGCCTTTGTCGTTATGAGCATACTTGTGCTGACGGGAATTTTTAAAATCAACATCAAGGGCAAAAACGTTAAGCTGCTTGTTCTTATGGCTATTTTTGAGCCTGTTCTTTACTACATTGGCGAAACGCTCGGCCTTAAAAACACGACGACGGCTGAAAGCGGTGCTATCGTTGCGATGATTCCTATTACTACGATTATTTTTTCTTCAATTATATTAAAGGAAAAGCCGACTAAGATGCAGAGCATTTGCATTGTTTTAACGGTTATTGGCGTACTTGTAATCATTCTTTCAAAAGACCTTGAATCTTCGCTCAACGTTTTCGGTTACATTTGCTTATTTGTTGCGGTTATTGTTGACAGTATGTATGTTACGCTTTCAAGGAAGCTTCAGGAGTTTACTCCTATTGAAAAAACGTATATGATGACGTTCTTGGGTGCAGTTTCTTTTACCACTATTGCTATGTTTGAGTCGCTCAGGGGCGGAGATTTTTCCTATTATATCTCGCTTCCGTTCGTAAATATGGATTTTCTCGTTACGATTTTGTATTTAAGCTGTGGCTGTTCGCTTATTGCGTTCGTGTTATTCAACCATGCTGTTTCTATAATTGGCGCTGGCAGGACGAGTGCGTTCTCAGGGCTGACGACTGTTATTACTGCGATTATGGGCGTTGTGCTTTTGCATGAACCGTTCACGATTTATCAGGGAGTTGGTACTGTTCTTGTACTCCTTGGCGCTTATGGCGCAAACAAGGAAGAATTAAAGGTTGAGGAGGAAATATGAAATTGAGGTGGTTTTTACTCGTTATTGGTGTGCTGCTCGTTCTTGATACTATTGTTATTAGCACTATGAGCAATTTAAACCTTGGCGTTATTATGCCTGCTATTATCGGCGTTCCGCTCGTTATTATCGCTATTTTCTATCCGCAGTTCGTTCTATGGCAAAACGCTTCTACGCTCGGCAAAATCGTTAAGTGGGTTTTAATCTGCGGGTATTCGTTATTTATTATAATTATGGTCGCAACGGGCATTATTATTAAGGTCAACGGCTCGAAAGTTCCTGATAAAAACGCTGATGCGCTTATCGTTCTCGGCGCTGGGGTTCGAGGCGATAGGGTTTCTTTAACGCTCAAATACAGGCTCGATGCTGCATATGATTATCTTACTGAAAATAAAAACACTATCGTTGTTGTGTCGGGCGGTCAGGGCAGAGGCGAAAATATTTCTGAAGCTGAGGCTATGAAACGTTACCTCGTTTCAAGGGGCATTGACGAAAACCGCATCGTTATGGAGGATAAATCTACAAGCACACAGGAGAATTTCCTATTCTCAAAAAATATTCTTGATGAAAAATTTGAAAATGGCAAGTATGTTTACGTTACAAACTCGTTCCACGTGTTCAGGGCTGGGCTTGTTGCTCAGAAAAATGGGGTCAGTGCTTCCGGGTTGTCCGCCAAAAGCGTTTGGTATACTGCGCCTAACAATTACCTCCGTGAAGTCGTCGCTGTTTGGCTTTATTGGCTGCTCGGCAGGCTGTGATTTTATGGGGAATCGGTTAAATTCGATTCCTTTTTTTAATTTCTATAAAAGTTCTTATTTAGTTTTCATTTTTGTGTATATTTCTGCTTCAATCGGTGGTATTATTTAAAATGGTATATTGATATATGATATATTGTTTGAAAATAAACTAACAAATTATGGAGGGGCTTGGAATGAAGAAATTTACTGCGGTTATTATGGCATTGATGATGATTTCATCAATTATGATTATACCCGATTTTTCCGGCGCAAAGACTGTAAATGAAATAGTGCTTGATACTAATGGCGCTGACGGTTACACCGGTGATTACGTTGTTGCATACAATCCGTCTCTTGACGAAACAAAGGGTGCATCGACAGGCAATCTTACGGGGCTTATTGAAACGAGCAACGTTATTAAGGGTTTTGATTATGAGCAAGAAGACCCGCGTGGACCCAAAATCGAGTTTATGCAGGAAGATGATGAATTTGATGAAAACGAATATTACAATGCTGAATTTGAGGCTTTGAGAAACAGCGCAAGGACAAGATCTACGCAATATTCAGTGGGGCAGACGGATTATTTTAGGCTTTATTATGGCTCAACAACATCTGCTCAGTTCAAGGTTCTTGCTGTCGGCAGGCATTGTTATATATGGACGCCAACTTCGTATCAAACACAGTATGCGCTTGACAGGCTCGATTCAAGCTACGCTCAGCTTATGGCTGATGAGTTTGACGAAAAGTATGACAAGATGTGCGCTCAGTTCGGTACGCCTTCGATACCTGACGGTTCGGGTATGATTGACGTTCTCGTCTATGATGTTGAAGACGGTTGGTATTCAGGTTCACCCTATGGCTATGTTGCAGGGTTCTTCCACCCGTATGATTATTCTACATATGGAATTTGTGCATTACACATTGATTCATATCCCGGAATTTATTCAAACGTTAATGGTATTGAAAATCTCGATATCGTTGATACATACAACACTATGATGCACGAGTTCCAGCATCTTATAAATTATTCAAGGACAAAGGGAAAAACTCCAAGCTGGCTCAACGAATCTATGAGCATGGCTGCTGAGGAGCTTCTCTATCCCGGCTCTGCTGTTCCGTCAAGAATTAGGACGTGGAAGGCAAGCCAAACTGCCGATTATAGAAACGGTAAGTCGCTTTACGGTTGGATTCAGAGCGATATTGCATCGTATGGACTTTCATGCTTATTCGGTCAATATTTGAGGGTTCAGACAGGTTCGTATGATGTGTTCGGCAAAATTATGAATTATATGTCATCTAACGGTTCCGTTGAAAATGCGATTATGTATGCTGTTCAGGGTTCTCCGCTTGAAGGCATGACATTGTCAACGATAAATAAAAATTTTAGAATAGCAATAAATACGGCTGACGGTTGCTTCGATGGAGATATTTATTCGTTCAAGGGCGAAGAACTGTTTGCGAACCTTTCACCTGCTATATTTACCGGTTCAAGCACTACTATTTATGGCGGCGGTGCAATTACGATTAGACCTAAAAATGGCGTTTTCTATCCGCCTTCCGGGGCAGGTTCAAACATTGTTTATATCGGAATTACCGTTCAAACGCAGGTGTGGGATTATGAGGTTAAGTTCCTCGACTATCAGGGCAAGGTCTTAAAGACTGACCACCTCGATGCCGGCGAAGATGCTGTTGCGCCCGATTCCGTTCCCTGTCCTATGGGTATGGAGCATATCGGTTGGGATACCGATTTTACAAACGTTCAAAGTGATTTAGAAGTTAATGCAGTATACGATTATAAGATGTATGATGTTCATTACGATAAGGGCACGGACGATGAAGTTTCAAATATGCCCGAAGATGATATTTGCAAGTATGAAAGCATTTATAAGATTTCGGAAGATGTTCCTATGCGTGAGGGTTACGTTTTCAAGGGTTGGAAGTTCAACACGACGTCGAGGGTTTTTGAAAGCGGCAAGTCGTTTACTATGCCGTCAATAGATGTTGTTTTGACTGCTATATGGGAAGAACAATCATTCGTTCGTGGAGATGCAAACCTTGATGGATTAGTTGACAGTGCCGATGCAACGCTCGTTCTTCGTTATATTGCAGAGCTTGACGAGCTTACAGGCGACAATTTATTGGCTTCGGATATAAATGCTGACGGAAATGTTAATACGTTCGACGCAAGCAGTATTTTGATGTTCGTTGCAGAAATTTAATATTCGGTTATGACTCGACAAGGAAGAGGAGAGTTGTATGGTGGCGCACCGCTTAGTAGGTGCGCTGCCGCTTTTTTTCAAGCGTGGAGCGTTTGGTAAGTTTGAAGTGTGAAGTGTGGAGCGAGTTTGAAGTTTGAAGTGTGGAATTTGGAGTTAATTTATAATTCATAATTCATAATTGGTTAAAGTTGTATTTTGATTGGTAAATACTTCGTGTGCGACAATATTGTAGTAGATGATGTAAACCTA
>CADBRR010000071.1 GCA_902797145.1 uncultured Eubacteriales bacterium
AGAAACGAAAGGTTTGAAGATAATATCGGATATGAAATGATTAAAGAGGGCTTTTTTTCAAGAAATATTAAAATGCGGGAGTATGGTTGTAGGAGAATACAATGAGTCAAGTCCAAATTTGTGTGTAAATTGATTTTCTCTTAGGTGCCTGTAGCACCGGGGATGCCTTGCATCCCTTGGTTGCCCACAAGCTCTCTTGAAGGGGGCGTCAAGGGTGCACGGTAAGTGCAACCTCGGATAACGTATAATAAGTTTCGCAAATTCAATTGAATAAAATAGGCATAGTCTATTACTATCGGTAAAATTAAGTTGGCATACAAAATCCACCAGGGAGGTAATGACTATGTTTGATAATATTATACTGTTAAATGAAGACCTAAAATTGTAAACTTTAGAAAAAGGACGTTTAGAAAAAGGATAATGATGAAATATACTTTATTATTCTGAATTATGAAACATATTGGGAAACTAAAGCTTGCGTTGAGTCAATATTTCATAGCATCGGGATCCTAAAATTAGGCGAAGAATATGCCATTGTAATACAAGCAATGATAGCTATGTGCAATTACAGAAATTATATTCCTGCTATAACGATATTTATGTCATCAGGTCTAAGAAAAATGTCGGCTTCGCTCAGGGAAATAGTATAGGGTTCAGGTTTGCTGTCGAGAATCTTAAATCTAGTTTTATTTTCATGATTAATAGTGATATTTTAATAACAGATAATCATATACTAGAGAAGGTTTCGGATGATTACTTGGATAAGCAGTTTGCTGTGGCTGGTCCAAATGTAAAAGGCCCCGATGGTACTAGCTTAAATCCGATGAAGTCAGAATTAGTATCAATAGAGGATATAAGGTATAAAAAAAGAAAATTCATAAACAAATCATTGAATGCAATTTGCTAGTTGATCCATTTATAACAGGTTTTAAAAGAATAACTGCAAAAAAGAAAAGTGATTCAAAGATAAATGATACTAGTATTGAATTAAATCTTAAAGATGGGTTTCAACTACATGGATGTTTTCTTATTTTCAGTCCAATTTATATAAAAAATATCATGGAATTTACTCAAAAACATTTCTGTATTATGAAGAGGATTTTTTGAGATTGCGCTGCATCAATAATAACTTCAAGATGTTTTTTTAAAATGATATTCAAGCCGTACATAATGAATCAAGAACTAAAAATTACATCAGCGGGAAAGTTTTGAAAAGGCATAAAAAAGATACATAAATTTGCTAAATTCTTTAAAATTGCTGGAACGATATTTGATTGTTGGCAAGGAAGACTAATTAAATTTTATGATTAACCAAATGATTCTATTATGCCTTGCAAATGTTTAGACGGGCGGACCCGAATTAATACGTTGGTTTCATATTATGTTAATAATAATTCAAAGATAGATTGTTATATTGATTATTTTAATATTCAACAAGAAAAGCCCAATTAATCAAGACTTTTTGAAATATAATCCAAAACGTTTAAGTAAATTTATGGCAAAATACATAATCATAGTTTTCGTTAAACTATACATGAAAGGAAATCCTTATGATATATTGTAAGTGTGATAATGCGACAGTTTATCAAATTTCGGTGATCATTGCTTCTTATAATCCGGATATATACAAATTAAAAAGAACTATTTATTCTGTTGTTAAGCAAAAGAGTATTAGCTTGCAACTTATTATCACTGATGATGGGTCAACAAACAATTTTTTTACCGAAGCAGAACAATTCCTTAAAGAATTAAACTTTAGAGATTACGAATTAATTCCAGATAAAGTCAATCACGGGACTGTCAATAATATTTATAAGGCTTTAAAGCATGTAAAGGGTGAGTATATAAAGCTTATTTCTCCTGGAGATTATTTATATTTGCCTGATACATTGTCAAAATGGTTCAAATATGTAAAGGACAATAATTATGACCTGTCCTTTGGAGATGCTGTATATTATATCGAAGTTGATAATAATATGCAGTATGTACGAGACATAACACACCCTGAAATAATGAGAATTTACAAAACAAAGCAGGACGATGATGTCATTAGGAAATATTATGTCGGATATGAAGATATCACACTGGGCGCGGCAACATTATGTCGGACGATATGCATGAATCAATATATGGACGAAATAGTTGGTAAAGTAATTTATTCAGAAGATAGTATATATCGAATTATGCATGCGGATGGCATTGTACAAGGATATTGTAATTTCCCAGTTATTTGGTATGAGGCTAATACTGGCATTTCAAGAGTCCAATCTCAAAAATGGGGAATGCGGATATTTAATGATTTTATTATAACAGATCAGATTATTGTTAATCGACCTGCAAAAGATAAAATTGAATACAAAATACAAAAAATGCTTAAACAACCCCGAGGATCTATTAGACGTAAGTTTAAGAAATCATTATATTTTCCGGGAGCGATTTTATATATAATTGAACGAAAAATAAGAAAAAAACATCATATGACAATGCGATCAGCCGAAGAAAGCTTTTTTTATGAGACGCAGAATTATGTTAACCAGCACAATAAGTCTGCTTAGCAATTTCCAAAGCATAATACAAGATGAGGTTACAAGGTTTCTTCATCTTAATGAATAAAGCTCAGCGGTGATATGTCAAGCCTTGGATGAGAAATAATTCGCATATTTTTTACTCATTGAAGGCAAGGCGCAAAACATCC
>CADBRR010000072.1 GCA_902797145.1 uncultured Eubacteriales bacterium
CGATATATGATGTATCTATCGTCTTTCCTCCGCCTCGTTCTATAATATCTATTGCCTTTATTATAGACTCGGTATACATTGCGCTATCGTAATTTGTTCTGTTATCAGCATTTCTCAAAAATTCTACATTATAACACGTTCTGCTATATGCAAGCACAGTTCCGTTTTTGTCGAGAATTCTGCCACGAGTTCCGCTTACGGTAATCTCCCTTGTGCTTTTGCTTTCAGCCTGTTCAACACGCTCTGCGCCCTCAGCTATAGTCAGTGTGCCGAGCCTTACAATAAGCAAGCTCATAAGCATAAGTGCAACAATTGCAATTATTATAAATCTTGTTAAGCCTTGTTTTATCATATTACAAATCCTCTGTAATCAAAAATTCCTCAACCTTATTATTCGTTATTCATTCTTTTTTCGGATTGCCTGTCCAATTCTTGCCTAAGCAACGGTTTTAAAATAAGCCTGAACAGAACGCAAATCCCTGCCGTCAACAAGGCGCATGGAATCATATATCCGATAAACATATGAAAATATCCGCCTTTCCCGCCCGAAAGCACATAAGCGATAAAGAAAATATGTTCCTTTACCAGCGTTATAACAAGTGCCGTTAATGCCGGAATTATAACATTATCCGCATAGAATTTTCTGTAAAAATAGCCGCCTGCGACACCGGCTAACAAATAAGCTATTGCGTTCAATCCGATATATTTTTCAAACACTATATCAATAATAAGCCCTACAATAACGCCCGAAACCGCTGCCCTATAACCGCCTAGCAGCACACCAATCGTTACGCAAAATGCGATTATCGCATCGGGTCTTATTCCGTTTATATTTACCCTTGTAAAAAATGTAGTATTCAAGAAAAAACACAGAACCACACCAATTACAATACAAAATCCGCTTGTAAATCTTCTCATTTTACTATTGCTGTTCCTTAACCCCTGTAATAATAAGCACTTCTTCAATATGCTCAAAATCGACCGCAGGGGTAATTATAGCATTACTCTGCCTGCTATCGTCATTTGTCCTCAAAACTTCCTTTACAGTACCGACTTTTAATCCCTTAGGAACATTTTCTCCAATACCGCTTGTAACTATTGCATCGCCCGGCACTAAATCGTTATTCGAGGCAAGATAATACAAAAACAAGTTATCATCGCCCGACTGTTCATTGAGCGCACCACGAACCATACAATTATCCCTTGTTCTCTGCACAATAACGCTCATACTTGTCGATGAATCAATAATCGAAGCAACCTTACACCATGATGCACCAACTTCGATAACTCTTCCGACAACACCTTCGCTGTTTACAACGGTCATATTCTCTTCAACCCCGTTATTTCTTCCGATATTGACAGTAAAGACACCGAACCATTTATTAGTGCTTGCGCCTATAACCCTGCCGCCAACATATTCATAATCGACCGATGTTGTTACGAAATTTAGCAGTTCTTTGAGCCTTTCGTTTTCAAGGCGCATTTCTTCATAACTCTGCATCTGCCTTTCGAGGTTTTCATTCTTTATTCTGAGCTGTTCGTTTTCCTTATCGGCATCAGATGATGAAAAAATCCTTTCAAAGAAACCTGTTATACCGCCTGTCAGAGAGCTTCCTGCGCTCTGAATAGGCTTTACTATTCCGCCAACAATATTTTCAAAGAAGCTTGCAGTTCTATCGCCCGATGTCGATGCTGCAAGAATAATCAGCAGTACAACTGCCACTATCGTTACAAGTATAGGTTTATTCTTAAAAAAGTTGCGCATAATGCTTTTTTCTCCATCACTATATAAAAATACATAGTAATTATAAACCAAAAGCAGAACCTTTTTCAAGCATATATATGTTTTTGTCACAGATTGTTAATAAATTAAGACCGCCTTTTGCGCAACACGCTATCGGATTTTCGCAAATTCTCGTTTTTACGCCTGTACTTTCCTCAATTTTTGAATCTATTCCTTTTATGAGCGCACCACCGCCTGCAAGCGTTATACCGCTTTCAAGCACATCACCTGCAAGCTCTGGCGGAGTTGATGATAAAACTTGCCTTATCGTCATAATAATATTTTCAACGGGTTCTTGAACCGCTCCTTTAAGTTCGCTCGAAATTATATCAATGCCTTCGGGTAGCAAGCTTTCAAGGCTTTTTCCCTTAACATATACGGCATATTCGCTTTCATCTGACAAATCTAAAAAGCTCTTTTTAAGTCTTTCCGCTTCATTTTTGCCTGTCTTTAAAGAATATTTCATAAAAATATATTTTTCTATCGCTTCATCAAAGGCATACGCTCCCGATTTTGTATAGCCTAAAGCTGCTGTTCCAAGCATTGAAACTACTGCTGCGGTAGTTTTTGTTGCGCCGATATCGACTATCATATTTCCGTATGGTCTATCTATTTCAAGCCCTGCGCCCGATGCTGTAGCAATTATATTATCGAATATGCGAACGTTGCCAAGCGTTATATGCTTTGCGGCTTCATATATTATTTCTCGCTGAAATCTACTAAATGAATCGGGTATCATAACGGCAATATTAGAAAAATAAGTTCCAACTTTTCCACAAGATTTTGTTATAAATTGTTTTAGATACTCGCTCGCTATTTCAAAATCGCAAATATGTCCATCTCTAATAGGAAATATCGGTTCGTTTTCCGCACAAGAGCCTACGAGCATTTTTTTATCTTTATTTAACGAAAACGCACTCATCTCAACAAGCGCATTTTTATCTTTATCAAGAGCAATACAGGTATTTTCATTTCCAAGACTTATTGATATTACAGGACGCACAGGCTTTTTTAACATTTTAACTCCCCCGAAAAAAATATTATATCACAGCTAAAATATATTTTAAAATCACTTATTTTATGATAAAATATTATTTGTTGTAAAATAGGATATTTTCCTTTATAGAAAGGGTTTAAATATGAACAATAAATCTTTAATCCTTGCATCAGCTTCAAAGCGCAGACAGGATATTTTCAACTTAATGGGGCTTGACTTTAAAATCGAGATAAGTCAGGCTGACGAACACATACCGCCCTGCTCCCCCGAACAATTCGTTATGGAGCTTGCACGCAAAAAGGCGAAAAGTGTACACGAAAAGCACAAAGGCGAAGACATTTGCGTTGTCGGCGCAGATACGATTGTCAGCGCAGATGGGAAAATAATCGGCAAACCGCACGATAGGCTTGATGCGTTCAGGATTTTAAGAGAATTGAGCGGAAGAACGCACACAGTTTTTACAGGTGTTGCTGTTATTACTGACAGTGAAGAAAGAGTTTTTTATGATTCAACAGTCGTAACTTTCGAGGAATTATCCGATGAAGAAATCAATGCCTACATCGAAACAGGCGAACCGTTTGACAAAGCAGGCGCATATGGAGTCCAAGGTGCTGCCTGCACATTCGTTAAAAAGGTTGACGGTAATTTCTTCAATGTAATTGGACTGCCTGCGCCCAAAGTATACAAAGCATTAAAGGAGCTTGGTGTATTATGGCTATAAATAGCATTATTATAGAAAGCCCCAAAAACGAAATTATAAAAAGTGCAAAGTTATTGCTTCAATCTAAATACAGGAAAGAACGCAATATGCACATAATAGAGGGTGACAGGCTTGTCCGAGATGCGTTTTTATCAAACGCTAAAATTCACGAGCTTTTTATAGAAAGCGGTTTTGAAAATGAATACCAAGACATAGTTTGCGATAAAAGATATATTGTATCACGAAAGGTAATCGAGTCATTATCGGACACACAGAACCCCCAGCACATAATTGCAACGGTTTACACGGAGCAAAACTACACTCACGCTGATGGAATAATCGTTGCGCTCGACTGCGTTCAGGATCCCGGAAATATGGGCACGATAATAAGGACTGCCGATGCGTTAGGCGCAAAGGCGGTGTATGTGAGCGAGTTATCGTGCGATGCGTTTTCGCCCAAGTGTTTAAGGAGTTCTATGGGGTCCATATATCATATTCCTGTTATCAAGTGTTCGCTTATAAACGAGCTTATACGATTAAAGGATAAGGGTTACACGCTCATTTGCGGTCATCTTGATGGCGGATATGATTTTCCATCATTTAATAAAAATGCTGTTATCGTAATTGGCAACGAGGGAAATGGCGTTTCTAATGAAATAGCATCGCTATGCCACAAGTTCCGCATAAAAATGGACGGAAAGGCAGAATCACTCAATGCTTCGATAGCCGCTGCGCTTCTCATTTATGAGGCGACACGCAAGATTTAAATTTTTTTTAGGAGGAATATAGAAATGTTAAAGAAAACTATTATTGCGATACTTGCATCGGCAATATTGATTTCATCGGTAGGCTGTACTGTTAAAGCCCCCGATACTACGCCGACTCCCGCAGTTACGCAAGCGCCGACGCAAACTCAATCATCGCAAAAGGACGATGACGAAGAAAAAGTTTATGTAAGCGAAGAATGGGACGAGCTTTCAAACACAACATATTACAGGCTTCGTTCTGCAAGGGATGCAGTTTCAAACTACAAGCCTGTTATTGCAAGGAGCATTGATGAGCTTCATGCTTCGCAGTATTATATTTCGAGGGCTGAATCATTTTACAGGATATATGATGAAGAGTTCTTTTCAAAAAATGCGCTCGTTATAGTTTCTGCAAAGAACCAGTATGCTCCGACTCTTCACGAGGTTGACACAGTATCTTTGAGCAAGGATAAAACAACAGTTGCAGTTGTTGTCCGCCCGATAGAAAACAAAGCAAGCGCAAAGCAGGAATCAAGAGATGTTATATTTGTAACAATTCCGTTATCCGATGTTGAAAACGCTTCCTCAGTAGAAGTTTATTACAACGAAGCATACAAGCTTCCCGATTATACTTTCGGCAGTTTGATTGATTCGCCCATACTTAATGTTAAGAACAGTTATAACACAGACGGTGCGGAGCTTATTACAAACATTGATGAATTGAACAATTTAAATCTTGACTTTGAAGATAAAGCGGAAAGCGAAAATGTAATTTCAAATTTCAACGATGAATTTTGGGAGTCAAACTACATAATTGCAGTTCACCTTTTCAATCCGTCGGGCAAGGCTGAATATTTAGGGCCAATGGTTTGCATTTATCCCGATTCGGAAAACGAAAATAAGGATATAATTAGAATACATATTGATATGAGCGATGATGGAAGCGTTGACAAGGATAGCTGCTATTCAATAGTGCTTATACCTATTGCTAAGAATTTAGTTCACTTAAATCCTACATTCTATCTTTTCTCAAACATATCATTTAAAGATTCAAGCTATTGATAAAAAAACAAAGGCATAACGGTTGATGATAACCGCTATGCCATTTTTATTAACTATTTGATGTTACAACAAGATTTCCTGAAACGGTATTGAATTTATAAACCGCTTCGCCATTATTTATTATGCGTCTGTCTCCCTGTTTGACATTTGCAAAATCACAATCAAATCCACCGCTTACAGTATCGTATTCGACAATAAATTTAGAATCGCTCGGAACAGAAAATCTAATATTTCCCGAAACTGTATCTATATTTACATCTTCCGGTGTCTGTGCAAGCTTCACATCTACATTTTCGCTGACTACAGATATATTAAGTGAATCTATCTTATTCATCGTTACATCGAGATTATCACCTGCAACAGTTCGCACCTGTAACAATTCAACGCCATTATTTTCGCCTTTTATTGAAATATCTGAAGTAACAGAATTTATGTTTATTTCTTCAAGCTCAATATAATTCGGTATTATAACAGTAAGATCCTTTTTATAATCCTGAAATTTATGATTTCCCGATTTACAGAACATTATATGAAGTGTTCCGTCATCTTCAAGCCAGTGATAGAGCGTATTCGTTTCGTTCGTATTCGTCGCTGATTTTTCGTAAAATACTACATTATCTATGCTGAATGAGTATTCTATATCAATTTTACCATCGCACCAGCCAATATCGACTTTTTTTACTTTGCCGTCTATCGTTGCGCTACCCATTGTGTATTTATCGGAATTTTCATATTCAAAATTCGTTTCTACACTAACAACACAACCACTGAATAAAGCAGAAATAATTATTACAGTCAAAATGAGAGAAACAATTTTACGCATAATATTTATTTTTCAGCCCTCCTGAATGCTGCTTCAACGAATCCCTTGAAAACAGGATGTGCATTATCGGGTCTTGACTTAAATTCAGGGTGGAACTGAACGCCTATAAACCACGGATGACCTTCAAGTTCGACTATCTCCGCAAGATTTCGTTCAACGTTCTCGCCTACGATGTGCATTCCTGCATTTTCAAACATTTCACGATAATCGTTATTAAATTCATAGCGGTGTCTATGTCTTTCTCTTATAACATCTGTTCCATAAAGTTCACGAACCTTTGAACCTTCTTTGAGTTTGCACGAATAACCGCCAAGCCTCAATGTACCACCGATATTATGGAGATTATTTACCTGGTCTTCCATAAGGTTAATTACAGGGTTAGGTGTGAGCTGGTCTACTTCCGACGAGTGAGCTCTTTCAAGCTTCAAAACATTCCTTGCAAACTCAACTACTGCCATCTGCATTCCAAGGCATATTCCAAGGAACGGAACGTTGTTTTCCCTTGCATACTTAACTGCAAGAATCTTTCCGTCAAGCCCTCTTTCACCAAATCCGCCCGGAACGAGTATTCCGTCAACATCTGAGAGTAGATCGCTTACTGTTTCAGTTGTAACTTCCTGTGCATCTACCCACTTTATATCAACTTCTGTCTGGTTTGCAATACCTGCGTGTTTGAGCGATTCAACAATGCTCAAATATGCGTCGTGGAGTTCAACATACTTGCCAACGATAGCAATTTTTGCTTTATGAATGGGATTTCTTTCCCTTTCAACTATTGCTTTCCATGCTGTAAGGTCGGGGGTTCTATTTTCAAGACCAAGCTTCCTTATAACAACATTTGCAAGTCCGTTTTCTTCGAGCATTAGCGGAACTTCGTAAAGTGAATCCGCATTGAGGTTTTCTATTACGCAATCGGGTTCGATATTACAGAACAGCGCAATCTTATCCCTTATATCCTTTGTAACGTGCCTTTCACTTCTGCATACGATTATATCAGGCTGGATACCGATTGAGAGCATTTCCTTTACAGAATGCTGTGTCGGTTTCGATTTTAGTTCGCCTGCTGCTGAGATATAAGGAATGAGCGTTACGTGTATGAATGCGCAGTTCTCTGCGCCAACAGCGCCTTTCATCTGCCTTATTGCTTCCAAGAACGGCAAACTTTCTATATCGCCTACTGTACCGCCAACTTCTACAAGCAATACATCGGGATCAATGTTCTGCGCAACCTTCAAGACCCTTGATTTAATCTCGTTTGTAACGTGGGGTATTACCTGAACAGTACCGCCGTTATAGCCGCCCTGCCTTTCCCTTTCGATAACTGCCGAATATATCTGACCTGATGTTGCGTTATTGTTCTTTGAAAGCTGTTCGTTTATAAATCTTTCATAATGTCCTACGTCAAGGTCTGTTTCTCCGCCGTCGTCTGTTACGTATACTTCGCCATGCTGATACGGATTCATAGTTCCGGGGTCAACATTGAGATACGGGTCAAGCTTGCAAATAGAAACGCTGTAACCACGACTTTTCAAAAGTCTGCCAAGACCTGCTGCAGTTATTCCTTTACCGAGCGATGAAACAACGCCGCCTGTTATAAACACAAATTTTGTACGCATAACTTTATCTCCTATTAAGCCACAACAATATTTACTATATTTTTAACAACGATAACTTTCCTTACAGTCTTGCCTTCGATAAACGGCTTTACATCGTCATGCTCTATAACGAGCTTCTCAATTTCTGCCTTATCAAGACCGTTCTTTATCATTATTCTTGTCTTTACCTTACCATTTACCTGTATTCCAATTTCTACATTATCTTCAACGAGTGCGCTTTCGTCATATTCAGGCCATTTTGCGTTATAAAGCGGCTGAGTATTTCCGATATTCTCGTTCATTTCCTCTGCAATATGCGGAGATACAGGCGACAACAGCTTCAAAAGAACCGTAAGCTCATCTTTCGTAATCGAGCCTTTTTGATAAACTTCGTTTACAAAGCTCATCATCGCTGCAATTGCTGTATTGAACTTCATTCTTTCAAAATCTTCGCCGACTTTCTTTATCGTTGAATGAACGAGGAATTTCATATCATCTCTTATGCCCTGTTCATCACAAATCATTTCCTGCAAGCGCCATACTCTGTCAAGGAATTTATAACAGCCTCTTGCGCCCTTTGTGCTCCACGGAATAGGCTGGTCGAATGCGCCCATAAACATTTCATACATTCTAAATGCGTCTGCGCCAATCTCATCAACCAAATCATCGGGATTTATAACGTTACCCCTTGATTTACTCATCTTCTCGCCGTTCTCGCCAAGAACCATACCATGGCTTGTTCTGCGCATATAAGGTTCGGGTGTTGAAACAACGCCTATATCATAAAGGAACTTATGCCAGAATCTTGAATAGAGCAAGTGAAGTGTTGTATGCTCCATGCCTCCGTTATACCAATCAACCGGGAGCCAATAATCAAGCGCTTCTTTCGATGCAAGCTCGTTATCGTTATGCGGATCAGTATATCTCAAGAAATACCAGCTTGAACCTGCCCAGTTAGGCATTGTATCAGTTTCCCTATGCGCAGGGCCTCCACAATGCGGACAAGTTGTATTTACCCAATCAGTAGCCCTTGCAAGCGGTGACGAACCATCATCTGACGGAACGAAATCCGAAATCATCGGGAGTTTAAGCGGCAATTCTTCATAGGGAACAGGAACCCAACCGCACTTTTCACAATGTACAAGCGGTATCGGTTCGCCCCAGTAACGCTGTCTTGAAAATACCCAGTCACGGAGCTTGAAGTTTACTTTTCTTGTACCAATCTTATTTTCTTCAAGGAAATCAATCATCTTGGGTATTGCATCTTTAGGTGTCAAGCCATTCAAGAATCCTGAATTAACGAGTTCACCGTTCTTGCTGTCAGTATAAGCTTCCTTTTCAACATCTCCGCCTTTTATAACCTCAATAATCGGCAGGTCAAATGTCTTTGCAAATTCATAGTCCCTTGTATCGTGTGCAGGAACTGCCATAATTGCGCCTGTTCCGTATCCCATAAGCACATAGTCGCTTGTCCATACAGGGATAGCCTTGCCTGTTGCGGGATTTATAGCGTTTATGCCCTTGAGCGGAACGCCTGTCTTATCCTTTGCAAGCTCGCTTCGTTCAAAGTCGCTCTTTCTTGCAGCTTTCTGCTGATAATCCTTAACTTCTTCAATATTCTCAATTTTATCTTCAAGCTCCTTGATAACGGGGTGTTCAGGCGATACAACCATATATGTTGCGCCGAACATCGTATCGGGTCTTGTCGTATATATTCTCAAAGTTTTATCGAATCCGTCAAGCTTGAAATCAACCTCTGCGCCCTCGCTTCTGCCTATCCAGTTGCGCTGCTGCGTCTTAACTTTTTCGATAAAATCAACTTTATCAAGGTCATCAATAAGTCGCTGTGCATATTCTGTAATCTTGAGCATCCACTGACTCTTAACTTTTCTTACGACCTCGCCGCCGCAGCGTTCACACACGCCGTCAACAACTTCTTCGTTTGCAAGACCGACTTTACAGCTTGTGCAGAAGTTTATCGGTATTTCTGCCTTATATGCGAGCCCTTTTTCAAACAGCTTCAAGAATATCCACTGTGTCCACTTATAATATTCAGGGTCTGTTGTGCTTATTTCCCTTGACCAATCGAATGAAAATCCCAATCTTTTAAGCTGAGCTCTAAATCTTGAAATATTCCTTTCAGTAACAATTTCAGGGTGAATACCTGTCTTTATAGCATAGTTTTCAGTAGGAAGACCAAATGCGTCATAACCTATCGGATAAAGAACGTTATAACCTTCCATTCTCCTCTTCCTTGCAATAATATCAATCGCTGTGTTCGACCTTGGATGGCCTACGTGCAAACCGTTTCCCGACGGGTATGGGAACTCTATCAGCGCATAGAACTTGGGCATAGTATAATCGTTCTTCGCCTCAAAAGCCTTTTCTTCTTCCCACTTTGACTGCCATTTGCCCTCAATGGCTTTAAAATCGTATTTTGTCATTTAATAACTCCATTAAAATATTTTTTATAAATAAAAATTTCGCCGTCAGCTAATAAAAGCCTGAAGACGAAAACAATTTCCGTGGTACCACTTCATTTGATTATTAAAATAATCCACTCATTCATCTTTAACGCAGATGTACGCAGCACCTATTTTCAAATATTCAATGCTGATGCTCCACGACGAGTTCAGAGCATTTGCCACAGATTTTACACCAACCAATCATTCTCTTTGCTGACAAATAAACCTACTATTTCGCTTCAGCGCAAATATTCAATATATAAATCTATGTTACAACAATTCCGTCTTTTTGTCAATCCTTTACGCCACATTTTAAAAAATTTTCGGACTCCGACAACATATCGGAATCCGATGTTATAATTATTAATCATCAAGAACTGCCTTATATATCTTTACTGCATCTAACTCACATGACATAAAGTATACACTCTTATCTCCGTCAAACCTTATATCAATAAGCGGTGAATGCTCTGCGTTTTCCATACTTGTTTGAACCTTATACAGTATATTGCCATCATAGTCATATGCTAAAATATATCTGTCGTAAACATTTTCAGCATATACCGAAAAGCAAATCATATCTTTGTTTGAACCTATATATGCTAACCCTTCGTTTTCTTTTTTAGGAAGCTTTATCTTATTTCCATCAAGTTCTATGCTATATTCGGTCGGGTTCTGCGAAATATTTAATCTTTTTCCGCCTAATTGGAATTTATTCTGCTGCTTTACATACCTATGATTGACAAAATCTAAATCTATCATAACAAGTTCATCATCTACTATAGCAAAATCATATACATCTACAGGTTCCATACCCTCCGGCAAATCTATTACGCTTATAAGTTCGCCATTCGCTTTCAATTCATGTACTTTTCCCGTTGTTTCATTTAAAACGATTATTTCGTCATGATATAATCCGAATTTTTCTACATCTACATCCATTTTATCTGTTATATTAATTATATTAAAATAATCAACTGTATTTTCAAGCGTTTCACCGTTAAAAACGAGTACCCTGTCATTTACGGTATCGAGAATATATATTTTTCCGTTTTCATCAAGCGCAAAGCTTTTGGGGCATTGACCCA
>CADBRR010000073.1 GCA_902797145.1 uncultured Eubacteriales bacterium
AATCAGTCATTTTCATAAGCTCTTGACCAACCGTCATTTTACCTACTGCCGCATCACCTAATATAAATACTAATTTCATATGTCAACACCCCTAAAACAAATCTTATTTATATTATACCTATATATCATTAAAAATCAACATAAATGTTTTTACTAAGACCATACTGCATAAACATAAATTTTAATATAATAAAAATAATTCACTCAACCAATATATAAGTTATTGATTGAGTGAACATTTCTATTTAGTATCTAATTGCTCAAATATCAATGCATTGTTTTTTTCTTAGTTTTTCTTCTTGCAAAAACTGCAATAAGTATACCAGTAATAACAAGCACAGCACCTGCGATTACTATGTATCTGAGAAGTCTATTTGCCCAGAAAATCATAAACGCACTCTGTGATACTGAGATATTACTGAATGTTTCATTATATACAACATTCTCTTTATCACCATAATATGCAGCATCGTCACAAACAATATTTACATTCTGATACAAACCTTCTGGTATTTCAAAAGTAATGCTATTGTCATTATTTTTGAGTGTATCCATTAGTTCATCGCCTTCAAAGTTTACAAGTTCTTTAATAACATTTCCACTGTTATCAACAAGACGAACCATAATGCTCTTTAACTTACCATCGTCATCATGTGGATTAAGAGTTACTTCTTGACTTGAAGTCTGATATCTACCATCAGTGAGCATGCCAATTACATTTACAGAAGGTGCAGTTCTATCTACAACAAATTTTATTGAAGCACCCTTCATATCACTAAATGCGGAATTATCTGCTCCATCTTTGGACTGTACAACAACCTTATATTCGTTTTCTTCTTCAAAAAGCGATTTATTTACTGTATATACATATCTGTGCCAATTTCCTTCTTCGGATTCTTCTGTTCTTGTAACAGCTTCCCCAGCGTCGGCAGAATTATCATCATTAATCTTAACGCTTACAGTATATTCATCAATCGGGTCAGGATTAATTTCTATAATACGAATATCATTATTTACTTCCTGAACATATTCATGATTTATAAGTTCTGTTGTTTGTTCATCAATTTCAAATACGGAACCATCTCTATTTACAGTGAACATAACCAATACATCACTTGCAGAACGATTCTCACTATATGTTGAACCATCAACATCTGTCAAAATAACTTCTGAATATTCATTACCCGCTTTGTCAACAACTCTGCACATTATTCTATAGATACCATCAACTTCAACGTTTTCAACAGCATATTGCAGACCATTTGCAATTGTAGTTTTAGTGCCGTCATCAATAGTTATCGTTTCAAATGAATCACCATTTCTAATAACACCTGTTATTGTCGGTTCAATAGTATCGATATTAGTATCGGTTGCAATAATTGTAAATCCAATATTATCCGATGTACTGTGTGCAGACTTGTCAACAATATTTTCAATTCTTACAACAGGTTTTATCGTATCGATTGTAAACCTCTGTTCGCCAATATTGTTTGAAATATTTCCAGCCTTATCAGTATAGCTGAATGTAAATGTGTAGTCTGCATCAGAGTCAAATGTAACTGTTGCTGTATGTACATCACTATTACCGCTCCACGAAGACAATCTTGCTGAACTATTTCCTGTAATAGCAGCCTTTACTCTTGAAGGTTCAAAATTATGTTCCCTTATTGTAATTGTAGCAGTCCTTTTAGCATTATAATAATTACCATTTAATGCTGAATTGTTATCGTATGATATACTTACAACAGGAGCTGTATTGTCAACAGTAAATTTCTGTGGTGCTAAGCCTTCATATATAATTCCACTATCTTCAGTTGTATTTCCTGCAAGATCTCTACACGACATTGCAAATGTATAGTCACCATCATCTCTATACGTAATAGATGTTGTATATGTATTGTTACCAATATATTTCCATACTGATACGACACTCTGACCATTTTTTTGCATATCAACACCTGATTCATCAAAGTTTCGCTCAATAACTGTAATATTAGCTGTACGAGTTCCTCTGAAGAAAGCATCACGTGTTCCATCTCCGAATGTTCTATCACCTGCAATGCTATCATCATATTTAACAATTACTTGAGGTTTAGTTAAGTCAATTTTGAGACTGCATGTTTCTGTGCTTTCATTTCCAGCATTATCAATTGCAGTAACCGTTACAACAACATCATTGCTGTTATTATCAGCTGCATTTACTACAAAATTATTTTCATATCTATTTGTAAGATCATCAAATTTTGGTTTACTGTTGTCAAAACTATACAGAGTACCATTTGCTGTTTCTTTTTTATCACATTCAACTTTATATGAAATATTATTCAATCCTGAATATATTCCCTTAGTCTCATGCTCACCAGCATCCGGATCATCTACAACTACATTCATAATTACATCTTTGCTGTAAATGCCATTTATAGGTTGTTCAACAGGGGCAATAGTAATTACAGGGGCAAGATTAATTATAGGTGCTTTTTTATCAATAATTATGCCATCTGTACTAATATACCTTATGTTGTGTGCTTTATCTTCAACTCTAAGATATACAACAAATTTTTCATCTTTATTGAATTTCAATTCACCATTATACGACGTCCATTGTCCATCAAGCTTTTCAAGCTCATCCAACGTGAATGCAGTAGTCCTTGATGTTTTATAATATGATGCACTATAAATTCCACTTGTAGCATCACTATACTCTGCAGTCAATATAACTTCCGAATTTGAATACAATCTAAATGTAATAATCTCAAGAAGTTTATCCCATACATTAGCTTCATCAATGCTCAATTGAGCTACAG
>CADBRR010000074.1 GCA_902797145.1 uncultured Eubacteriales bacterium
GTTGGGCATATAGAAGGTAGCTTCGGAGCTTTCCGTATGAAATAATAGTAGTTCGGACGAATGCACCTCGTTACGGTGTTTGAGTGATTAAAGATTTTGTGCTAAAAAGTTTTATTCTAAAACTGGGCATAATAACTTTAGTAACAAAGGTGGTACCACGAGAGCCGGCTCGTCCTTTGGACGTGCCGGTATTATATATTTTGGAGGAATTTTTTGATGAAAGAAATGGAAAAAACATATGACCATAGCACCGTAGAAAACAGACTCTATGAAAAATGGGAAAAGAACGGTTATTTTCATGCTGAACCTAACCCTGACAAGCAACCATATTGCGTAGTTATTCCCCCACCCAACATTACGGGTCAGCTTCATATGGGTCATGCGCTCGATGAAACACTTCAGGATGTTCTTGTTAGATATAAAAGAATGAGCGGTTATGAAACACTTTGGCTTCCCGGAACGGACCACGCATCTATCGCAACGGAAGTTAAAATCGTTGAGCAGATGGCAAAAGAAGGACTTAATAAGCGTGATATAGGTAGAGAAGCATTCCTTGAAAGAGCATGGGCATGGAAAAAACAGTATGGCGGAAGAATAGTTGAACAGCTTAAAAAGCTTGGCGCATCGTGCGATTGGCAGCGTGAGAGGTTCACGATGGACGAAGGCTGTAATAAAGCAGTAACAAAGGTTTTCGTTGAACTTTATAATAAAGGACTTATTTATCGTGGAGATAGAATTATCAACTGGTGCCCCGTTTGTAAAACTGCACTTTCTGATGCAGAAGTTGAATATGAAGAACAGGATAGCTTCTTGTGGCACGTAAGATATGATGCTCCCGATGGCAGCTATTCAATTACGGTTGCAACAACACGACCTGAAACTATACTTGGTGATACTGCAATAGCTGTAAATCCGAATGATGAAAGATACACAAATATCGTTGGAAAGACTGTTGTAGTTCCTGTTGTAGGCAGGGAAATTCCGATAGTAGCAGATGAGTATGTTGAAATGGATTTCGGAACAGGTGCTGTTAAGATTACTCCGAGCCATGACCCGAACGACTTTGAAGTAGGTCAGAGAACAGGCGTTCCGGGAATAAGAGTATTTACAGATGATGGACATATAAACGAGCTTGGCGGAAAATATGAAGGCTTGACAACAAAAGAATGTAGGAAGGCACTCGTTGATGACCTTGATAAAGCAGGAAATCTCGTTAAGGTTGAACCCTATAAGCATAATGTAGGTACTTGCTATCGTTGCCATTCAACAGTTGAACCTCTCGTTTCAAAACAGTGGTTCGTATCAATGAAGCCGCTTGCAAAGCCGGCAATTGATGCTGTTAAGAACGGTGAAATTAAGTTTGTTCCTGAAAGATTCGATAAGATATTCTTTAACTGGATGGAAAAAATTCGTGACTGGTGTATTTCAAGGCAGCTTTGGTGGGGTCATAGAATACCTGCATATTACTGCGATGAATGCGGTGAAACTGTTGTAAGTGTAAAAGCGCCTGAGAAATGCCCGAAGTGCGGTTGCACTCATCTGCATCAGGATGAAGATGTACTCGATACATGGTTCTCATCAGGTATGTGGCCGTTCTCAACACTCGGTTGGCCTGAAGAGACGGAAGAACTTAAATACTTCTATCCGACTTCAACGCTCGTAACAGGTTATGATATAATTTTCTTCTGGATTGCAAGAATGATTGTATTCGGTGAAGAAGTTATGAAAGAAAGACCGTTTGATACAGTTTATGTGCATGGTATCGTTCGTGACGACCAGGGCAGAAAAATGTCAAAGTCACTTGGCAACGGTATTGACCCATTGCTTGTAATTAAAGAGCATGGCGCAGATGCTTTGAGATTTAGCCTTATTACAGGTAACTCTGCAGGAAATGATATGCGTTTCTATGATTCAAAGGTAGAAGCTGCAAGCAATTTCTGTAATAAGATTTATAACGCATCAAGATTTGTACTTATGAATGTTGGCGATGAAAATATTGGCGAAATTGATATGTCAAAGCTTGATATCGCTGATAAATGGATACTTGCAAGATTGAATAAGATAGTTGCTGAAGTAACATCAAACCTCGATAGCTTTGATTTGAACCTCGCAGCGCAGAAAGTATATGATTTTATCTGGACAGAATTCTGTGATTGGTATATCGAAATGGCAAAGCCGAGATTGTATGGCGAAGATAAAGAAATTAAGGATAACGTTCTTGCAGTTCTTGTAAGGGTACTTTCGGATTCGCTTAAGCTTTTGCACCCATTTATGCCGTTTGTAACAGAAGAACTCTATACGCATCTTCCGAATAGTGAAGAAACAATTATGCTTTCAGCATGGCCGACAGTTCGTGATGAATTTAAATTCGATTACGAAGAAAAAGCTATGGAAGATATGATGGAAGTAATTCGTGCAATTAGAAATGTAAGACAGGGCATGAACGTTCCGCCATCTAAGAAAGCAAACGTTGTGCTTGTAACAAAGGAAGAAACTATTGACGAGTGCAAAGCTTGTGACTTGTATCTTATGAAGCTTGCAAGCGCAGATAAGGTTATCGTACAGACGGACAAGAACGGAATACCCGCAAATGCTGTTTCAGTAGTATGCAAGATTGCAGAAGCATTCATTCCGCTTGAACAACTCGTTGATATCGACAAGGAAATAGAAAGAGTTAAAAAGGAAATTGAGCATACAAAGAGTGAAGTAGCAAGGGCAGAGGGCAAGCTTAACAACCAAGGCTTTATAGCGAAAGCACCTGCAAAGCTTGTTGAAGAAGAAAAGAAGAAGCTTGAAGCTAATAAGGAAATGCTCGAAAAGCTTGAAACAAGGCTTAAAGAACTTGTAAAATAATGAGAGAATCGTGTGAAAAGGGGGCAGCTATTTGCCCCAATATCAAAAGGAGTAAAGCTATGGAAGAAAAAAATATGCTTAATACTAAGCCTGAGGATATGAAGTATTCGTTTTTTAGCCATAAGGAATGCGAGTGTTTCCCGTGTCATAAGACGAATGATCCCGATAATTTTAATTGCTTGTTTTGCTATTGTCCACTCTACGCATTGGGCGAAAAGTGCGGTGGCAACTTCAAATATCTCGATAACGGTATAAAGGATTGCTCAGAATGCCTCGTTCCACATACAAGAAAGAGTTATTCTTATGTAATAAGCAAATATCCTGAAATATTGGAGATAGCAAAGAAAAAATAAAAAAATTTGTAAATATGGTTGACATATATGAAATGTTAGATTATAATTACAATTGCTTTATAACTTAATATCGTTAATATCAATGACGGTAGAGTAGATATTGTGCGTTAAGTGTCATGGGATGGGATTTATTCCTGTGAACGAAAGATTTTATATCTGCGGTGCAATATTGAATCCGCTACTGCATTAAAGAAGAACAATTTTTTAAAACTTCCTCTTTAGTGTAGTAACAGTACACTAAAGGATATAAAAACGCATTGTGTTTTTTATATTAAAGGAGGTTTTTTATTTATGGAAAAAGTCAAAGCGAAAAACAAAGTAAATGCAATGGTTGTGCCTGTACAGAATAGGGCAGTCACCGAAACAAAAAAGATAGCAGTTTGCGCTATGTTCGTTGCTATTGGCGTAATACTTGGCGGAGTATTGAATATTCCGGGCTTTACAGCTGGAATATATAGCATCAAAATCGGATTTGGAACATTGTTCTGCATACTTGCAGGAATTTTGTACGGACCTATTTATGGCGGTATGGTCGGTGCGCTTACTGACCTCGTTCAAGCGCTTTTATTCCCTAAGGGAGATTTTCAACCTTGGTTTACAGTTGTAGGAATATTCTTTGGACTTATTCCGGGATTGTTCTTTATCAAGAGAAATCTTAATGCTAAATTCTGGTATGTTTTGCTCGCTGTTACAGCAGGTCAGATTGTAGGAAGTGTTATTCTGAATACTATTCTTATAAGTACACTCTATGGTATGCCATGGCAAACGCTCATAGTTCCAAGGATTATAAATCAGGCAATAATGATTCCGCTTTATACAGTTATTATTTTCTTTATGATGAAGCTTTTAAGGGAACAACCGGTTCTCAGGAAAGTAATTGAATAGCAAACAAAATACGGTGTGTCAGATGGCACACCGTTAATTTTATATTTTCGACATAAAATCAAGAAGCTCTTCCCTTGAGCAAACAAGCCTTTCAATCGCTGTATGGTAATAGAAAAATGAAGAAAACGTATCACCGCTGAACTCATTTCCAGTTTCAGACCAAACAACTATACGCTTATTGCTTTTGCTTGCGAGTGCAATTCCAAGCTCGGTGCAGAGAGCTTTTGTTTCGGGTAAAAGCAGAATTACAAGCTCTGCATCACGAACAGCCCTTACAATAGAAAACGATGTTTCGCACATATCGAATTCAGTATTGCTGAACGATTGCAATGAATCGAAAGTTAAGTCATGTCCTGCCTCTGATAATATTTTGATAATTTCATTTATGTTTTCGGTGTTTGAAGCACCGCCTGCTATATAAAATCTCATAAAAAATCAAATCCTTTCCAAGTCGATATAAATTATCTTAAATATTGTTTATATATTGTAACTCAAAAAAATCGTTTAGTCAATTAATTGAAAAAAATATAACATAATATATGATTTTTTGTTTGATTTATGGTACAATATAATTTAATATATAGTAAGTAGGAGTTAAACTATGTTCGGATATATTTATCCTGAAAAATGCGAGCTTAAGCTTCGTGATTATGAAACATATGAAGCATATTATTGCGGAGTTTGTAAGGCTATTTCAAGACGGTATGGTCAGATACCAAGATATGTACTGAATTATGATTGCACATTTGTTGCAGTATTGCTCGATGGCTGTATGAATAAAGCAAGGTTTGAGAAGGAAAAGTGCGCATATAAACCATTAAAGGAGAAAAAGCTTGTTGCATATGATAGTCCGAGCATAGATTTTGCAGCAGATTTAAATGTTATTCTTGCATGGTTTAAAGTGCTTGATAATATAAACGATAATGATAGTATAAAATATCAGCTTGCGAGATTGACACTTAAAAAATATATAAAAAAGGCTGAAAAATATAGTCAGGCGCTATATAATGTTATTGCCGATGGAATGACTAAAATAAACGAGATTGAGAAACAAAAATCCGATAGCCTCGATGCGGCAGCGAGCGCATTTTCGCAAATGATGAAAAATACTGTTGCTTGCTCAGAAATTGAAGGGCGGTCGCAAAGAATACCACTTGAAAATATAATGGGCGAGCTGGGCAGATGGGTTTATATAATTGATGCGTGGGAAGATAGGGAAGATGATAGGAAGAACGATTCGTATAATCCGTTTAATTTATCTGGCGCAGGAAAAGATAGAGCGGAGTTTTTAATGAACATATCGCTAAATAATGCGCTGAATGCGTTCGACTTATTAGATGTGAAGAAAAATGGAGCAATAATAGAAAATATAATTGGTATGGGCTGCGTTAAACGAACAAAAAATGCTACCCAAAAGGAGTAAATAATGGATCCATATAAGGTTCTCGGTGTTGATGTAAATGCAACAGATGAAGAAATTAAAAATGCGTATACAAAGCTTGTAAAGAAATATCATCCCGACAAGTATACAGATGATGCTATGAAAGAGCTTGCAACGGAAAAGATGAAGGAGATAAATGAGGCGTATATAACATTGAGTAAACGAAAAAAATCAAGTTCTGCAAGCGGAACGTATTCAGAGAGCAGTTATTCAACTTCATCGCAAAGGCGAAAATATACGGGAGAGTATGCAAGCGAGTTTGAAGATGCAAGACATTATGTAGAAATCAATAATCTCAATGCTGCAAGTATGATACTCGAAAGAATACCTTTAAGAAATGGCGAGTGGTATTATCTTGAGGGAATTATAAATTTCAGATTAAGAAATTTTGATAAAGCACATACATATTTAAAAAAAGCGCATGAGCTTGAACCTGAAAACGAAGAATACGCATCTGCATATAATATGGTAGCTAATGCAGGAAGATCATACAACAGAAATGGTGCGTGGGGCAATTCATCAAGTGATTGTGACTGTTGTACTACGCTTTTATGTATGGATTGCTTGTGCGGTTGTTCAAGGGGTTGTTGTAGATAAGAGGTGATATGAATGATTAAACTTACAAATTCACAGCGAATATCGGTAGGGGCAATGGTTGTAGCGCTTAATCTATTGTTCTTGTATGCAGCTTCGGTTTTGCCTACATTGAGAATTGCTTCACTTGTTATGTCATCGCTGTTTGTTTATTGTTTAACGGGCGAAAAGGAATATGCAAGTGGAATAATAACGTTTATAGTAACCAGCGTTCTTGCATTGATTATACTTCCTGATAAAATACTTCTTGCGCCGTATGTAATGTTGCTTGGGCATTACGGAATATTCAAGCCGATTATTGATGAGAAAGTAAAAGACAGGATAATGAACATCATTATTAAAATAATATACTGCAACGTCTTTTCTGGAATAGGCATTGCAGTATGTTCAATGATATTGAATTTTGATTTTGAATCACTTGGGATTGAATTGCCACATTATCTTATTGCAATAATTGCGGAAGTGGCATTTTTCTTGTGGGAGATTATATATTCGCTTTGTACGAGAATATATAACGCACAGATACGAAGCAGGCTTTTGCCTAAACGCTGAGTTTATTTGCAAGGCTTGAACACAAAGTGCTTCTGAATATAAAAGTTTACAAAAAACAGAATAAAATCTATAATCGGCTTAGCAATATATCTGTTAATGCCGATTGATTCTACTACGGAAATGAGCATCGAGCCAACAGCCATAATTACTATACAGAGTATGAAATATTTAATGGCGCTCGTCTTATTTCCATTTTTGAATACAAGCTTTCTGTTGGCAAGATAATTAAATGTTCCGCTTATCAGCCTTGCGATTATGTATTGAAGCGAAGCAATAATGCCGAACGGAAGAATTATTGACGGTAAATTCAAAAATCCCAAAAGCACGAATGCTGCATAGTCTATTAAAAATGAAATAAAAGATGCTGCCACAAACTTGAAAATTCGCTTATAAATAAAGAACGAATCCCTTATAACATGGAAATGTGAGCTTTTATTTCCCTCTAAATAAACTGTTTCAATCGGAATTTCCATATATTTTGCATTTAGCGTCTTTATAGCAAGCAACATATTCATTTCATATTCATAGCGGGAACCATCAATTTCCACTAACTCTTTAAAATACTTTGCAGGCAAACCACGAAGCCCTGTCTGAGTATCAGTAATATCAAGGTGCGTAGCAAGGCGGAATATCCATTTTGTAAGGCCATTTCCAAACCTTGAACGGAAAGGCACATTTCCTTTGAATGCCCTTGCACCGATGACGAATGTATCATCATTAGCTTTCATTGCTTCGATTACTTTTGTTATATCATCAGGTGTATGCTGACCATCCGCATCAGCAGTAACTATTCCTTTGACATCAAAATTTTCCTGAATATAACGTATTCCTGTTTTGAGTGCATGACCCTTGCCTTTGTTCGTTTCATACGATATCGTATGAATTCCACGAGCTTTTACTTCATCAAATATTTTTTTATAATCAGTACCGCTGCCATCGTCAACTACGATAGATTTGATTTTCCTCTCGTTTAGCTTATCAATAAGGTTAATAAGCTTTTCATCGGGACAATATGCAGGTATAAGAACAATAAAATTATCCATTTCTTTCTCCATTATTTTTTATTATATACTTACTTTATTATGAACTTATAAATCAAACAAATCAAGCATTAATTTATTAATTTTTTGAATTTATAAAAAACATTTTTATGGAAAAACTAAATATGTAAAAATTTCAGTTGGAGAATCTGATATGCGTAAAAATGGAAATAAGAAAAAACATAGAAAATTAAAAATATTCTTTTTGAGCTTCTCAACTATTGTACTTCTGTTGATAATATCAGGCGCAATATATGTAAGAAGCCTTATGGGTCAGTATAGGCTTGATATAGATAAAATACTCGAAGCAAAGCGTTCATTGATAATTTATGACAAAAGCGATAATGAAGTATCGCTATTGTATTCGGGAGAAAACAGAATAAACATATCTATTGATGAAGTACCTGATATAACGAAAAAGGCTTTTATATCGGCAGAAGATGCAAGGTTCTATTCACATAAAGGCGTTGACTGGTATAGGGTCATGGGCGCAATAGTTAATGACATAAAAGCAGGCGGTTATGTTCAGGGAGCATCGACAATAACGCAACAGCTTATAAAATTGAGTCACCTTACAAGCGAAAAGAAAATATCGAGAAAAATTGAAGAGGCAATACTTGCGAGCGAGCTTGAAAAGAAATATTCTAAAGACGAGATACTTGAAATGTATTTAAATTATGTATACTTTGGTGGTGGGTATTATGGTATAGAGGCTGCATCAAGGGGTTACTTTGGCGTACACGCAAGTGAACTTACGCTTGACCAGAGCGCAACGCTTGCGGCAATTCTAAAATCACCAACGAATTATGCCCCACATATAGCTTATGAAAATTGTATGAAACGAAGAAATACGATAATAAAGCTTATGTGCGACTATGGCTATATATCAGAAAGCGAAAAGGAACTTTATAGCAATAAAAAAACATCTGTTTTAGAGCAAAAAAAGGAGCAGAAAAGAGGATACTATATCGACTTTGCACTCGAAAATGCTTGTGAAAAACTCGATATAACGATGGATGAGTTGCTTACAGGCGGTTATAGAATTTATACTGCTATGGATACTGAAATTCAAGAAAGCTGTGAAAAAGCATTTTCTGATAATGAAAATTTCCCGGATGAAAATTGCCAAGGAGCTATTGTAATTGTAGAATCTAATACATCGTATGTATGCGCAATGGTCGGAGGCAGAAACAATGAAAATGCTATGGCTTTCAATAGAGTTACGGATATACGACGACAGCCTGGCTCGGTTATTAAACCGATAATAGCATATGCGCCTGCGCTTGAAAATAATGGTTTTACTGCTGCAACTGCTATTCTTGATGAAAAAACGGATTTTAATGGTTATTCTCCGTCAAATTTTGCGGATAAATATTATGGCTGGGTTACAATGCGTGAGGCTGTTAAAAAGTCGTTGAATGTTCCTGCTGTAAAGGTTTTCTCTCAGGTAGGCGTTGATAACGGCAAAGCCTTTGCACAAAAAGTTGGAATTGAATTTGATGAAAGTGATAATAGCCTTGCACTCGTCCTTGGTGGATTTAAATATGGAGTTTCCCCGTATCAGATAGCAGGTGCATATTGCGCATTTGCATCGGGTGGAATTTATTCAACGCCTAATGTTATAAGATATATTACAGATGAAAACGATAAAATATTATATAAAAGCGAGCAAGAACGAACAAGGGTTATGAGTGAAGAAAATGCCTATATTCTTACGAGTATGCTTTCAAGCGCAATAAGCGAGGGTACAGGTAAAAGACTTGGTGAACTCGGAATAGACCTTGCAGGAAAAACAGGTACAGTTGGCGAAAATGATGATAAAAATGGAAATCGTGATGCATGGATGGCTGCTTATAACAGCGAATATGTTTCTGTAGTGTGGCTTGGCTTTGATAGCTCAAAAGAAGGACAGTCTATGCCATATGATGCAACAGGCGGTATGTATCCTGCGAAGATTCTTAAAAGCATATATGCAGATATTTATGAAAGCAGGGAAGCACCGAAGTTTACAATTCCTTCAGGGGTCAAAACGTGTAAACTTGATTTGCATACGCTTGAGTATGAGCATGAGGCGGTGCTTGCAAATGCGCTTACACCACAGGATAGCGTTATAAGCGAATATTTTGTTCAAGGCACAGAACCTAAAAATACAAGCAACTATTGGTCGGTTCCGATGCCACCTGATGATTTATATTGCTCTGTTGATAATATGGGTAATGTTAAAATATCGTTTACTGCAAGCATAAAATATGCAAATTACAGGGTATATCGTGAAGATGAATTTTTTAATACTATATTGATAAATGAATTTAGTGGTGGAAGTGGGAGTGTTTCGTTTAGCGATGATACAGTTGAGGGCGGTATGATGTATTGTTATTACGTCATACCATATCATAAGGAGCTTTCGATTGGAAATAATGTTGTGTCAGGTATAGAATCGAGGCGAATATATGTAAATGTTCCCGACACAAATATTCCAAATGATGATTATCTTGATGGAAATTGAATCTCTGGCATTAAAAAAATAAATAAAAGTGATATTATATTTCAAAAAGGCTTGACGATATTTGTAAAATAATATATAATTTTAGTATGAAATTTTATGGGGGAGTACTAAAATGTTGGATCTTAGCAGTATTACAAATGCAATGCAGCCCAAGACGATGGCTGCAAGAGATTGGGTTTTTCACGTAATTAGAAGCGCAATAGTACAGGGGGTTTTGCCTGGAGGAATGCCACTCAGGCAAGATGAAATATCAGAATCACTCAGCGTAAGTCACATTCCGGTTAGAGAAGCATTAAGGCAGCTTGAAGCTCAGGGACTCGTTAGAATATATCCAAATAGAGGCGCAGTTGTAACGAAGCTTACTGCACAGGAATTGAGCAATATTATGGACATAAGGATAATGTTGGAGCTTGGGGCGTTAAAAAACGCATTACATAAAATAGATAAAATCGTTATTGAAAAAGCACGTGAAATATATGAGCTTTCACTTATAGAAAACGATTATAACAGGCTTGAGGAATTGAACCTTAAACTTCATTTCACATTATATCAACCTGCCGATAATCCAGAGCTTATGCAGCTTATAGATCAGTTCCATGCTAATGTTGATAGATATATAAGACCTTATTATTCGGATATAAAGCTTCACAAGAGCTCACTTGATGAACATTTGCAGCTTATAAACGCTTGCGAGAGGCGTGATGTAGGTCTTGCAACAGCAGTATTGAGGACGCATCTTGAACAGACAAAGAATATGCTTATGAATTCACCGGTTCTGAACTAATTAAAAAATTATGAAATGCTTTCGGGCATTTCTTTTTTTATTTAAATATGTTTTTGCAATATAAAAGATTATGTGTTATACTTAAATAAAATTATACGTAGGAGGCACGATATGTCACAGACTGATTTTGAAATTCTGTCATATATGGCAAAATATGTTTTTATTGCGTTTTTTGTTTTTGTGTCTGCATCTATGGTTTATTATATTGTGCGTGATTATCTTATGGGCAAGCAAGAAGATATATATTTGATAATGAAAAATGAGCAATCAGAAGCCTATGGAATACTTACTTGTAAAGCTGGTCCGCCGCTTATAAAAGATTGTGTTGGCGATGAGTACCTTATGAGTGGTAAAATAATAATCGGTAGTTCGCAAGAATGCGATGTTATACTCAATGATGATTCTGTTAAAAAAGAAAATGTTTTAATTTATGAGAATGATGATGCGGTGTTTATAGAAGAAATTACTAGTACTGAAAAAATATTTGTAAATGGAATTGGATATTCGGGTCAAGTAACCGAGATTGACGAAGGTGATTTAATCGAGATAGGAAAGTATAAATTTGTTTTTTCAAAGCAGATACCTGAAGAAATAAATGATCAAAAAGATGGGGATGAAGCGCATGAGTGATGAAGTAAATATAATACGCAGAAAAATTAGGCGAAGTCATCTTTTGTTCGTAATAATTGCATTTAATATTTTTGCGTATCTTTTAATGTCGCTAAAATCTGAAAGCTTTATTTTAACGCTCCTAACAGGTGCTGCGGTTATAGTAATGATTTTAGGTCATTGTATGCTAACGAATAAACTAAATAGAGATTATGATGAGCTTTTGTTATATTGTGTCTATTTCCTTATTTCATTATCAATGATTATTCAGTATAGATTAAATGAAAGCGGAAGTTTAAGGCAGTTGCCAATATTGTTTGCAAGCCTTGCAGCATCATTGCTCGTAATGTGGTTTGTTAAAATTAATGTGCTTTGCACAAGCAGATATAAATGGGTTGCTGCGGCATTAAGCCTTTTGCTTATAGTACTCGTATTATTCATAGGGCAAACGCATGGTGGTGCGAAGAACTGGATAAAAATTGCTGATATGGAGATACAGCCATCGGAAATTTCAAGGATACTTTATATTATTGCGATTGCAGGATTTTTTACGTATGATGAGTATTCGGGATATAAAAATCAGCCTCAGTATCTTAGAGCTACTTTGTTCGCTGTAGCTTGTGTTGCGGTTCTTGTAATCGAAAAGGATATAGGAGCTGCTGTGATTTTTACGCTCGTTGCATATATAATGTTCTTCGTGTCAGGCGCAAAAAAATCGACTATGATTAAATGGATTATAGTTTTTATTATTGCTGCGCTGATTTCATACCTTGCATTTAAACACGTTGAAACGAGAATAAATGCGTGGTACGATCCATGGATATCGTTTGAAAACGATGGCTATCAGGTAGCGCAAGGTCTTATGGCAATAGCATCAGGCGGCTTAAGTGGGCTGGGACTTTATCAGGGTAAACCGAATATGATTCCTGAATATGGTACGGACTATGTTTTTGCGGTCGTGTGCGAAGAGTTTGGAATTATCGTTGGTATTTGCGTTATTTTGATTTATTTTGTATTGATTTTCCGGGGAATAAAGATAGCTTTAAAATCAAAAAGTAGATTTAATATGCTGATGTGCCTTGGAATTGCTACATTATTTGCAGTTCAAAGCTTCCTTATTATAGGTGGTGTTACAAAGCTTATACCGGTTACAGGCGTAACGCTTCCGTTTTTAAGCCGAGGTGGAACATCGTTGCTTTCAAGCTTAATAGCAGTTGGTATTCTTGAGGGGGTGAATTGTTATGGAACATAATAATGAACTGAGCGTAAAAAGAACTCGTGTTGTTCTTATAGCTTTCTTGCTTGCATTTGTTGCGTTAGCTGTAAATTTACTATATGCTTATTTTACATATGGAGCAAGATGGTTTTCAAGCCCCTATAATAAAAGAATAAATACTGCTGGCGAAAATGTTTTAATGGGCAATGTTTCTGATAGAAACGGAGAAATTCTTGCTTATAGTGAACTTAATGATGACGGAAAGATAATAAGGCGTTATTCTTTAAATGACGATATACGGCTTTCAACTGCGCATATAATGGGCGATAAGTACGGAATGTCAATAGGCGCTGAAAGATTCTTTGCAAGATATTTGCTCGGTTTTGAACAAAGGCTCGATAAACGAGTTGTTGGCGAAGAACAAAAAAGAAAAGGCTCTAATGTAACTTTGACAATAGATGCAAAGCTCTCTGCTTATGCTTTCAACTTGCTTGGCAATAATCGTGGAGCTGCTGTTATAATGAATTATAAAACAGGTGAAATACTTTTGTCAGTCAGTCAACCGACATATGATATTGCGCTTATTGATGAGTATTTGAACAATAAAAAGAAAACGACAGACGGAATGTATGTAAACAGGGTAACTATGAGTGAATATACTCCCGGCTCGATTTTTAAAACTGTAACGCTTATCGCAGCGCTTGAGTATATTCCGGATGTTATAAATAGGAAGTTTTATTGTAACGATAATCTTATATTTGATTATGAAAGCGGTGCATATCTTGATGGAGTAAACGAAAGCAATGTTGAAGTTAAGTATAAAACATTATCAGATTATGGGAATAACTCGCATGGTTCGCTTACGCTTGAACAAGCATACGCAAAGTCGTGCAATAAAGTTTTTGCAAAGCTTGCTATGGAGATTGGTTCAAAAAAACTATATAGAACAGCGAAGTCGCTTGGATTTGAAACAGACTTTATGTTCAATGATATAATAATTTATTCGAGCAAGTATGAAGTTCCGACAAGGGATTATGACCTTGCATGGTCAGGTGTAGGGCAATATAAGGATATAGTAACTCCAATGCATATGTGTATGCTTATAAGCGCAATTGCAAATAATGGCGTGCTTGTTGAACCTATGCTGCTAAAATGCGTTACCGATTCAAACGATGGGACTGTTATATATACTCCACAACCGAAAGTGAACAATAAGTATTTTGACATTAAAAGCGAATATGCAGAATATGTAAAAAAATGTATGTTTGCAGCGGTCGATTATGGAACAGCAAAAGGCGTTAGCATTGACGGATATAAGATTTGCGGGAAAACAGGAACTGCCGAGGTTTCACAGCAAGAGAACATAAAACCGCACTCATGGTTTACGGGATATGTAGATGATGAAAATAATCCATATGCCATTTGCGTTGTAATAGAAAATGCAGGCAGTGGAAGCTCGGTTGCTGTTCCTATTGCAAGGAAATTGCTTGAAATGGCACTTGGCGTTGCAACTGAATAAGTAGTTTAGATAGTTAAACAAAAGCTCCGTTCAATGAATGCGGAGCTTTGATATATATTTTAGCTTTAATTCCATCTAAATGCTGTTGAATATTTGTTTCTGTATGCGAGCAACAAATCCGTAATGCGACCATAACTTGAAATTCCTGTTGGCTCACCATTGAATTTTAGATATGAATCGTTTACATTATCTGATATTTCTTGAATCTTTCCATTGAACTGATCCCAGTATTTATAATAGTGCGATAAATCGTTCTTCATACCCTGGGAGTAATGTTCGTTATAAAGCTTCGTGTAAAGTGCGCTATCAACCTTATTAAGGCTCGATGCGCATTCTGCAAGCGCCATCATAATTCCCGAATACTTGATGTTTGCATCATCAGATGAGGAGCAAAGTATGAAAGCAACCATATTTGCATCTTCTTCATTAGCAAATCCTATATTATGCGCCGCCTCGTGAGCTGCTGTTGCAGGTATCATAAGCGAGGGCTGGTTAGTATTGACGATAGGTTCTGCAGTATATGGAATATAAATTCCTGAAATTCCAAGCCTTGAAAGAACTCGTGGGAAAAGAGCAGCTTTGGGTGTAGAAGGAATTTTAGAGAACAAATCTATCTGCTTTCCAAGCTTCTGGTAATCAGTTCTTATCTTATCAAAACAAGCCTGATAATTTCCTTCAAGCGAAAAAATATTTTTATCATCAATTACAATTTTGCTCGTGTTAGCACGAACTTCACTCGCCTTGTCTGCAAGCTCAACACAAAGGTTATATAGTTCTTCCTTTGAACGATCTTCAATCTTTAATTCAAGTGAATTAGAAAGCGGTATTCGAGAATAATTAAATCCCCACAAAAGGTAGAAGCAAGCAAACAACACACCGCCTATTGCAACGTATGTAATAAGAACTGTTGCAAAATGAGGAACCCTTGTCTGCCCCATAAAGAATTTAACAAAGCTCGAAATCAATATGAACAGACCGATAATTATTGCTGAATATATAAGTATTCCTGCAATTGGAAAATTGAAAATAGATGTTAGCGTTCCAACAAGTCCACTTAAAGGCGGATAGATGCCTTTGCTGAATATTTTTTCTATAAATCCGCTCGATTTAACCGAAAGCAGATATAATAAATATCCTACAAACAAGAATAAAAGCCATGTTGTACGTTGGAAAAAATCACGCCAGCCAAACTCTCTTAAAACGAACAATCGTGGACGGGGAGCGGCAGGTGGAGGAGCTGATGGCCTTGGAGCTCCACCTGAACGTTTTTTAGCAGAATTTTGTGCATTCGCCATATCCTGAGTATATCCTTTCTGACAGTACATGGTGTACTGAATTTAAAATCTGAGTTTTTACGACAAAAAAAGATTATGTCCTATATCTATTGTACAATTATTTGTCGAATTTTTCAAGGATTTTCTTTGTCCATTCTTTATTTGGCGCTTCTACAACTGCAAAAGGCTCATCGCCTGACGCCCCGTGCGGAAATAATCGTATTACAGGACCATTTCTAAAACCATTTGTGATGTTGGTATAAAATAGAGCATAAGGCTCATAACCGTTATGATAAACAAGTAATGTTACTGTACCGGTGTTTTCAAACAATATCAAATCATGGGCTATATTGGGAATTATAGGCACAGAAATAATCGGAGTTTTTCCTGTTTTATCAGTATAAAATTCTTCGCCTGTTTCGGCAATAACGACCCTTGCACCGTTCAATGGTGAGTCGCTGAATCCGTCAAGAACTGTTATTTGAATATTTCCTCTATTAAATATTAAATATACTATAAATATTAAAGTTATTAATGAAATTATAGTAAATAATTTAATAAAATTTTTTTTGCACATAAAATCTCCTTTAATATAAATAAAATGCTGTTAAAAATACCATAATATGTGGTATACTTATATTGTAATTTTATGGAGGAAATAGGTTTATATGAAAGACGGATTAGAATTTGATTATAGCAATATGCTCAAAGAGAATATTGGTGAATGTGGAATAGATTTTGATAAAATCAAAGGCAATATGGGCAAATATATTGAGTGTGCAAATAGAATGAACGAGAAACGAGATAATATGAAATGGCGCTCGCTCCCATATGAACAGGATAAAGTTGTCGAAGATATAAAGAAAACTGCTGAATATGTAAGGAAAAACTTCGATAATTTTGTAGTATTGGGTATAGGCGGAAGTGCGCTTGGAACTATCGCTGTTCATACTGCACTTTCACATTTAAGGTATAACGAACTGCCTCGTGAAGTCAGAAAAGCGCCGAAGTTATTTGTTGAAGACAATATTGATCCCGAAAGATTTGCTTCACTTTTTGATGTTATTGATGTTAAAAGAACTATGTTTAATGTTATAACAAAGTCGGGAAGCACTTCCGAAACGATGTCACAGTTCTTGTTCGTATCGAATTTGCTTAAAAAAGAGTTGGGTGATGAGTTTAAAAATCATATTATCGTTACGACAGATGAGAAAAAAGGAACGCTTATTGAAATTGCAAAAGAAGAGGGTTTAAAAACTTTCTTTGTACCTGATGGAGTTGGCGGAAGGTTTAGCGTTCTTTGCCCAGTAGGACTTTTGCCCGTATGTGTTTGCGGAATAGATATTGAACAATTGCTCAAAGGTGCAGAAAGTATAGATATAATTTGTTCACAAAAATGTAATATGAGCGAAGATATACTCAAAAACCCTGCATATATGATGGCAGTACTCGATATAGAAGCATACAAAAACGGAGCAAATATTTCAGTTATGATGCCTTATGCTGACAGCCTTAAATATTTTGCTGATTGGTATGCTCAGTTGTGGGCAGAATCACTCGGCAAAAAGTTTGATAACGGAATGAATGTTGTAAATGTAGGTCAAACACCAGTAAAATCACTTGGCGTAACTGATCAGCATTCACAGGTACAGCTTTATACGGAAGGCCCGTTTGATAAGGTTATAACATTGATTGGTGTTAAAGAGTTTAGAAATGTGCTTGAAATTCCTGAAGGATATAGTTCGTATAAGGGTGTGTCGTTCCTTGGCGGACATACATTCAATGAGCTTATTGGATGTGAACTTGATGCAACAGAATATGCTCTTAGAAAGAGTGGGCATATGAATAAGCGAATAACGCTTGAAAAGATAAATGCTTATAATATAGGAAAACTTATTTGCTTGCTTGAAATTGCTACCGCATATGCAGGCGAACTTCTCAATATAAACGCTTTTGATCAGCCCGGTGTTGAGGAAGGTAAAAATGCTACATACGCACTCTTAGGAAGAGTAGGTTATGAGGAAAAACGATTTGAACTTAGCAAAGCGAATACAAAAAATGAAAAATATGTTATCTAAAAATTAATTTTTTGTGATTCTAATGACAATATAAAGAATATGCTGTAAAATATAATTATTATTTATTGAATATTCCGAATCGGAGTTTATATATGGAAAAGAAAAAGAAAAACGGCATATTAAAGCTTGATTGGATGACAATCATTATTGTGCTTGTGCTTGTGGGTATTGGACTTATAAGCCTTGCAAGCATAATGGCATCGCCATTTAGTGGTGATGAAGCATCAATCGGCGATTATATAAACAAGCTTAACCTTGAATATGTTGAAAAACAGATAGTAAATTTCCTTATAGGGCTTGCAGCGGCAATAGTTATAACTGTTATCGACTATGAAATATATAAAGATGTTATTAAATATGTTTATTGGGCAAATGTTGCAATACTATTGCTATTGATTATTGCAGGAAAGTCTACAAGAGGCATTTTAGGCTGGATAACAGTAGGTTCGCGTGCTTTCCAGCCTGCTGAGGTATGCAAAATAACGCTTATAATCTTTATGAGCAATATGGTCAGCCAATGTATGGATAAAGACGGTAGACTTCACTATTTCAAGGATATATTTAAAATTTTAGTTTATATTGGAATTCCTACCGGCCTTGTTTTGTTACAGCCCGACTTTGGAACTGCATTTGTTTATATCTGCATAATGGTTGTTATATTCTTTATAGCAAAAATAGATTGGAAATATATATTGGGCGCTGCTGCCGGTATCGGAGCATTTGCACCAATTGCGTATTTTTTCCTTTTGAGCGAAGAACAACAGGGTAGAATAAATGTATTTTTAGACCCGGAATTAGATGTTCAAGGCAAGGGCTATAATGTTATACAATCGAAAGTTTCAATAGGCTCAGGTCAGATATTCGGAAAAGGTTTCTTTTCATCAGGAACGCTTGCACAGCTAAAATATGTTCCTGAAAGGCATACGGATTTTATTTTTGCAGGTATTGCAGAGGGCGTAGGATTCGTTGGAGGAACAATAATAATTTGTCTGTATTTTATTTTGATATTCAGGTGGTTATATGTTGCGCTCAAAGCAAAGGACAATTTCGGTATGTGCATAGTTATTGGCGCAATGGGAATGTTGCTTGCGCACGTATTTGAAAATATAGGAATGACAATGGGACTTATGCCTGTTACGGGAATACCGCTTCCGTTCATAAGCTATGGCGGTTCAAATCTTTTAACAAATATGATGGCAGTTGGACTTGTAATGAATGTTTATCTGCGGCGACAATCTAAAAAACATTATAAATAATAAATTTGCTTCTTACGCATATAATGTACTATTATTTCGTAAGGAGCTTTTATTATGGAAAAAAACAAGAATACAGGTAAAGCGGAACTTGGTCAGTTTCGTACAATAAATACGTGCCGCAATAATCAGAATTTTAAGAGAAAATCTAAAAAGAACAATATCTATCGAACAGATGCATATAAGAAAAACGATTCAAAGCAGCGTAACTTTTCTTCATTGAATATCAAGCTTGGAATTTGTGCAGCAGCGGCAGCGATATGTATTGCATATGGCGCAGTAAAAAATGTAGGAAGCAATAATGCTCAGCAGGTAATAAACGATGGCAAAGAATATGAGGAAATAACAGGCAGCCTGAAATTTGTTGAACTGCCGAGCATAATTGAGGTTTTTGCTGATAAAAACGGCTATTCTGTGCCAATGACATATAGCGAAGCGAAAGTATTTGATAACGAAAATATGGTAGCGTTTATTTCCGAAAAAGATAATATCGTTTCTGTTTCAATAGACGGTGTTGTTTCGTCAATAGGTGAACAAAATCCGTATGGCAAATATGTAAGCGTGTCATCTGATAACGATATTGTAACAACATATTATGGACTTGAAAAAATACAAGTTGAGCAAGGACAACCGCTTAAAAAAGGTGATACGCTTGGTTCGTCAGGCAATGACTTTACAATATATGTATCAGTTAGTAAAGCAGGAAGACCGCAGAGCATAAACAATTACTATACAATAAAAAGCGGAGAAGCCGATAAAAAATGAAAATTTTAAAGGCAGGTAAAACATATATCGAATGTGATTTGTTTGTAATTATAGCGATAATGATTCACTTGATTATGGGTATGGGGGAACATTTATTTATAATGTTCTTCTCGCTTACATTACACGAAATGTGCCATACCATTATAGCGGAAAAGCTTGGATATAAAATAGCATCAATTAAAATACAACCATTTGGATTTGTTGCAAAAATAGATGGCGATATAAGAAGCGCAGGCGATGAAATGCTGATTGCAGCAGCAGGTCCAATGTGTAGCTTTATTTTGTGTATATGCGCAAAAGCTACTGCTGGATATGCAAATGAAATAAGTGCTTTTATAAATGCTGATGATTTTATGAGAATGCTTACGGAAATAGCGGATTTCAATCTTATGATAGCAATTATGAACCTAATGCCTGCGCTTCCGCTCGACGGTGGGAGGGTCGCAAAGGCATTTTTGTTTAAGAAAACGAATTATAGATTGGCTAACAGAATTTTAAGTGTTACGGGAATTATGATTTCGATGTCACTTCTTGCAATAGGAATTATAAACTTAGTAAATGAAAATATCAATATGTCAATGTTTATGATGTCTGCTTTTTTGTTGATGGCTGCTGCAAAGGAATTAAAAAATGCCTCAAATGCAAAGATAAACTCTATAATGCGGCGTGCAAGTACACTTAATCGAGGCGAATATGTTGATATAAGGGAGATTGCAGTTAATGAAAATGTGGAGCTTGGTAACGTTATTTCAATGCTGAGTACAAATAAATTCAATATTGTAAATGTTGTCGATTCCGATATGAAAACATTATCAAGACTCGATGAGGGCATATTGCTTACCTCCGCAGCAAAATATGGTTATAATATTTCTATGTCTGCACTGATTGACCGATTGGAATGAAAATGTTATAATTATATGATATAGATGAGAAAATTTCCTCGGAGGCAGTTTTGAGTACAATAAATATTGATAAACTAAATAAAATACTCTATTTGGTAGAGAAACCTGCAAGATATACAGGTGGCGAACTTAATATGACTGAAAAAACAGATGCAGAAATAAAATTTGCACTCTGCTTTCCTGATGTATACGAAATAGGTATGTCGCATCTTGGCTCAAGAATACTGTATAATATTCTTAATAAAAGAGAAGATACTATCTGCGAAAGAGCATATGCTCCATGGCCTGATATGGAAGCAAAAATGCGGGAAAATGATATTCCTATGTTTTCGCTCGAAACAAAAAGGCGATTGAGGGATTTTGATATAATAGGCTTTTCGCTTTTATATGAAATGTGCTATACAAACATACTTACAATGCTTGATTTATCAGGCATTCCGTTTAAGA
>CADBRR010000075.1 GCA_902797145.1 uncultured Eubacteriales bacterium
GATAAATTGTATTTATACTATATTCAGCTTGGCAAGAGTATGTATAGCGGTAAAACTATAAATATTGATAGGCTCGATCAGGATTATGATATAGATCATATCTATCCGCAGTCGCTCACTAAAGATGATAGCTTGAATAATAGGGTTCTTGTTGAAAAAAACATAAATGCTACAAAAACGGATATATATCCTATCAGCAAGGATATAAGGGATAAAATGACTCCGTTCTGGTTTATGTTGAAGAGCAAAGGACTTATTGAAGATGAAAAGTTCAATAGGCTTACAAGATATAAACCGCTCACAGATGATGAGCTTGCAAGCTTTATCAATAGACAGATTGTTGAAACTAATCAGTCAACAAAGATTGTTATTGAACTTATGAAACAGAGATATAACGATACTGACGGCGGAAGAGTTATTTATTCAAAGGCTGAAAATGTAACGGATTTCCGTAAACAAAGAATTGTTGATGAAAATGGAAAGGATATTCTCGATCCGCTGTTTGTTAAGTGTAGGGACATTAACGATTTGCACCACGCAAAGGATGCTTATCTTAATATCGTTGTCGGTAACGCATACTTTATTAAGTTCTCAAGGTCGCCTAAGAGCTTTATTAAAAACAGCAGGCGAGATAGGGATAATAAACCTATATATTCGCTCAGAAGAATGTATGATTACGATATTGGAAATAGCAAAGAAATAGCTTGGATTGCAGGCGATAATGGAACAATGGCAACTGTCCGCAATACTATGAAAAAGAATAACGTTCTGTATACAAGAATGGCTTTTGAAGTTAAGGGCGGATTTTATGACCAGATGATTATGCCTAAAGGCAAAGGTCAGGCACTTTTGAAGAGCAGCGATTCAAGAATGGCTATTGAAAAGTTTGGCGGATATAACAAGATGAGCGGTGCGCATTTTATGCTCGTAGAGCACACGGAAAAGAAAAAGCGTGTGCGTTCAATAGAAACAGTTTTTGTTATGAATAAAAAGCTTTATGATGAAGATCCGATTAAGTATTGCGTGGATATACTTAAACTTGTTGATCCTAAAATCATATTGCCTGCTATAAAGATTGATTCGTTGTTTGAACTCAATGGATTTAGAATGCATATTTCGGGAAGATCCGGAAGTAGTTTGCTTTTCAAGAATGCAAATCAGCTGATTCTCGATCCTGAGTATCATGCATTGGTTAAGAATATTACAAAGTATCTAGAGCGTTGCAGGGAAGCTAATAAAGAACTTGAAATTACAGAATTTGACGGAATAACTTCTGAAAATAACCTAAAACTCTATGATGCACTCACCGAGAAGCTTGGTAATGATAAGTATAGTGTTAAGCTCGGTGGACATTATCAGACTGTGAAAAATGCAAGGGCAACTTTTGAGAGTTTGCCGATTAGTGTTCAATGCAGCGCAATAAAGCAAGTGTTGAGATTATTGACGTGTAAGTCCATGAGTGGAGCAGGACTTGATTTAATAGGTGGTTCAAAGACACTTGGCGTAGTTCAAACATCTAAAAATGTTTCTAATATGAAAGATCAGAGCTTCAAACTCATTACACAATCTATAACAGGTGTATATGAGAAATCAATAGACCTGCTGAATATGGAGGATAAATAATATGGGTTGGAGAATTGCCGTTGTAAAGGGTAGCGCAAAGATAGACTTTAAGATGAATTACATTGTTGTTACAAAAATAAGCGAACAACAGAGAATACATATTGAAGAAATCGATTCACTCATTATCGAAACAACCGACATTTCTATTACAGCGTACGCTATGTGCGAACTTGTTAAAAACAAGGTCAATGTAGTATTCTGTGATAAGGAACGAAATCCGTATTATTGCCTCGCACCGCTAAATGATAGGTTCGATGCTAATGCGAAGGTTCATGAACAGCTTGGTTGGAGCGATATTTCAAAAAAGAGTATCTGGACGGAAATCGTAAAACGAAAGATTTTTATGCAGAGGGAACTTCTTGTTAAGTATGGGCAGGGACAGGAAAAACTGCTCAAAGAATTCCTCGAACAAGTCGAGTTTAACGATAGAACAAACAGGGAAGCTCATGCCGCAAGAGTGTATTTCAATGCACTCTTCGGCACCGATTTCAATCGTGATGACGATAAACGCAGGGAAAATGTTGCGCTAAATTACGGATATAGCATACTTCTTTCTTCTGTAAATAGGGAGATTGCTGCGGCGGGTTATCTTACCCAGCTCGGAATATTTCACGATAATATATTTAATAGGTATAATTTTGGTAGCGATATTATGGAACCATTGCGACCTATTGTAGATAGTACAGCCATAAGGATGGAGCTTTCAAAATTCGATAAGGACGAAAAATTAAAATTTGTAAATCTGCTTAATAGTGAAGTTATATGCGACGGCAAAAAGTACTATTTGTCATATGCTATTAGAATTTACTGTAACAGTATTTTTAAAGCTCTGTCAAGTGGAAATGCTGACGATATAAAGTGGATAACATATGAGCTATAGATTTATGAGAGTTATCGTATTTTTCGATTTGCCGAGCGTTACGGATTCAGATAAGCGTGAATATAGAAATTTCAGAAACCATCTGATAAAAAGCGGTTTCATTATGATGCAGGAATCCGTTTATAGCAAAATTGCGCTCAATGCAACAAATGTTAAATCAATTACGGAAGCCATTAGGCAAAATAAACCTCCAAAAGGTATAGTTCAGCTTATGGTCGTAACCGAAAGACAATACACAACGATAGAATATATAGTCGGAGATATTAATACAAATATCATAAATAGCGATGAACGACTTATTATTCTGTGAAAGGATAATTATATGAGAGTTATGCACCAGCTTTTTTCAAAGCCTTTGCACTTGACGGAAAATACAGTCGGTGTTATTACAATTACAAGACCGGAACTTTTTAGAAAGTTTGTGCATGATATAATAGGACAAACCGAAGGGATAGAGGGCGAACTCGTCCTCTCCCAAAATTTTGAGCCTATATCATGCGTTGAATCTGTAAATGTGATTTATGATTTTTATCATACACCGCAGATAAAAAAGAAGCTTCAAAATAAGATTGATTCAATGATTCAGTCTATTGCATCAAATGAAATGCTCAAAGAAACAAATCAACTTTTTACCCAAACTGTTTCATATTTTGAAAAACTGTCATTTGTGCTTGATTTCCCTACTGGATTTGAACACGTTATGAATATAAAACAGTTTATTAAGGCTGTCGATTTTTCGGTGTGCCTTGATGAATTAGAACCTGTTGAGCGTATTGTTGAATTTATTTCTTTGTGTAATGAACTTCTTAAAAATCAATGGTTCGTGCTTATAGGCGCAAAATCGTTCTTTTCTACTGACGAATTGAAGCTGATATATGATATGGCTTTTGCACGCAAAGTAACTTTGCTCCTTATTGAACAAAATAATATGGGACGCATCGAAAACTATGAATCGCATATTTTAATTGATGATGATTTTTGTGAAATAAGGCTTGAAAAAGAGTGAAAAATATGCTAAAATATCATTGTAACATGATTTATCATTCTGTTATAGCACATCGCAATATCGTGGCGAAAATACTCTCGTATAGGTTTGAGAGTCGTGTTATTTCAGATGGTACTCAAACGTTTGCAATAACCGAGAGCGTGAGAGTTTCGTTTGAGAGTCGTGTTATTTCAGATGGTACTCAAACC
>CADBRR010000076.1 GCA_902797145.1 uncultured Eubacteriales bacterium
GTGAATGGATAATGGGCAAGTATAACGCAAGCAAGGAAGAATTAGCTCAGGTATTTGAAAATTCATTGCCACAACCTTTGTATGAATATCTATATTGATTTCATGTTGATATGATATGAGAAAATATTTGCAATTTCTCTCATAATGAGAAAAAAATCGCAAATCGTTCATTGAAAAAAATCCATAATATAGTAGAATAAGACCATAGTATTTACAATTTGAAATATGGAGGTATTTTCAGATGAACGAAAAGGTTATTTTAGGACTTCAGACAATCGTAACAGATCTTGCACAGCAGGCAGACGGTCATGCTATACAGTCAAGAATATTTGCAAGCGAAGGCTTGGCAAAGCTTGCTGAAAAGTATGCAGAACACGCACAAGAAGAGCGTGGTTATGTTGATAAGTGCATTGATAGACTCCTTGATTTGGGATGTGAAGTTAAGCTCGAAGCAAAGAAAGAAGCTCCGTCATTTAAAGATCCTGTTGAGTGGATAAAGTATGATTTGCAGGTATCAATAGCTGGCCTTGCGTGGCTTAAAGAAATCGTTGAAGCTGCAAGGGAAGACTATACAACATTTGATATACTTAAAGCATATTATCAGGACGAAGAAGAGGATATGTATTGGGGTCAGGGTCAGCTCGAACTTATTGAGTGCATTGGCAAACAGAACTGGATACTCAAGCAGATGTAATTTAAATTAAGGTGGACTTTATGGAAGAAAAGAAAATTATTCTTGCTGCTATGAGAAAAGCAGGCGAACCTTTAAACGCAGGTAAGGTTGCAGAATTAACCGGACTTGACAGAAAAGTAGTTGACAAGGCATTTGCAGAACTTAAAAAAGATGGTTCTATTGAATCGCCTGTACGCTGTAAATGGCAGCCGGTTGAAAAGTGATATTTATGGCCGCATTCTTATTAAGTGCGGTCATTTTATAAATTTTAAAAAGGAGAATACCTAAATGATTATCAAAGCAGTAAAACTTTACGAAAACGGATTTATGACACAGCCGTTCGCTTTTGGCGGTGAAGATGGTATGGACAAGTTCGATGCATCTATTAAGTATCGTTCAAGCTTGCAGAACTATCTTATTGATACTGGCAAGGAAGTTATCCTTATTGATACAGGTATGCCCAAAGAATACCCCGATGTTGCGCCCGATGAAAACGCTATGATTTATATGGGTTCAAGGGTTAAGGACTATGTTGGCGCACTCAAGGAAGCAGGTTATGAACCTGAACAGGTTACAAAAATACTCGTTACGCATAAGCATGACGACCATAGTGGTGAGTTAAGGTCATTTAAAAATGCTAAAATTTATATTTCACCTGAAGATGCAGATGCAATCAAACTTGGCGGCGATAATATTATAAGGGTTGAATATACTGACGGAGCATATTATAATTTCCCTGCTTGCAAGAAAATCGTTGATGGAGTATACTTTATCGAGGCAAAGGGTCATACACATGGCAACAGCATAATAATTGCAGAAAATAATGGCAAGTTCTATATGTTCCATGGCGATGTAACATATACAGATGAAGCGCTTTATCAGAATAAACTTTCAGTAGTTTATGAAGATGTTGAAAAGGCACGCAAAACATTGGATAACGTTCGTGAATTTATAAAGAACCACCCGACAGTTTATCTTTCAACACATACGCCGCTCGGCTATGAAAACCTCGAAAACGATAAGGTTATGGATTTGGATAATCAGCCCGAATCAATTCCCGTTGGCAAAATCGAATTTAAAGCTCCGACAGGCAAGTATATTTGCAGCGTTTGCGGATTTATATATGATCCCGAAATCGGAGATGAAGCAAACGGTATCGCTAAAGGTACGCCTTTTGAAGAACTTCCAGATTCATGGCGTTGCCCACGCTGTAAACAGGGTAAAGAAAAATTTAACAGAGCATAATTAAATAGCGTTCGAGCTTCGAAAAAATGCCGAAGCTCCTTTTTTATGCGCATATTTGGTTTATAAATCAACTGACGGTTGAAAAATATAGTTGTACAAGTTATTGTTATTAAAGCAAGTTTATTATATATTAGATTTAACGGAGGTGA
>CADBRR010000077.1 GCA_902797145.1 uncultured Eubacteriales bacterium
AAGAAGCTCGGCGAAATGGAATAATCCATGGAATAATTCGTTGAACGAACTGAATACACGCTCCGCACGAAAGTGCGGAGCAATTTTTTTGTAAAATTTTTTATTTTAGTGCAACAAAATGGGCTTATCGTTAGTTTTATATATGAAGAGAATAAAATGGAGGTAAGTGATTATGCAAAAAAGAATCTCAGCTTTTGTTGTTGCAATTTTAATGTTTGTTATGATTGTGCCTGTTTCGGTATTCTCACAGGGCAACAATATCGCTGATTCTACAATTAACGATGTCAAGCCATTATATGAAGAAAACGAAGAAACAGTTTATGATAAGGTAGGAATTTATGAAAATCTCAAATACGGAATAAAAGACGGTTTCGTTACAATAATAGGTTATGTCGGGGATCTTGACGGTGAACTTGTAATTCCGGAAACGATGGGAGGCTATCCGGTAACGACAATAGGTAAAGGTGCGTTTTGCGGTTATCCTATTACAAGTGTATCTATGCCGAGCGTTACAACAATTGGCAATATAGCATTTGCGCGTTGTTATTACCTTACAAGAATATCAATGCCCCATATACAAACTGTTACAGGAAGTGCGTTTGCAGCTTGCACAAGCCTTGCTAAAATAGATTTAGGAAGTAATAACGAATATTTCATAACAGAAAATAACATTCTTTACAGCAATGATAAAAAGATACTTTATTATTGTTATCCATCAAGCTCGATAAAAGGGAAATTTGAAGTTGATGATAATGTTACAACGATTGGAGAATATGCTTTTTATTATAATTGCGACCTCACGGAAATATCTATGCAGAATGTAATTACGATTGGTGATGCAAACGGCGACGAAGTTCTTGACAGCTCCGATGCAACGGAAATATTGAGAATAGTTGCACAGCTTGAAGAACTCAAAATTAACGAAAAGTATGCAGATGTAAACGGTGACGGCATAATCGACTCCGCCGATGCGACAAAGATTTTGAGATACGTGGCACACCTTGAACAATGGTAATTATAGGGGGCAAAAGCTCCCTTTTTGCAATTATATATAGTTAGGCAAAAGTTAAAAAACACTTGACGGAATATGGGAATAATGTTACTATTTATATGTTGGCAAATATCGTTTTAATTTATATATAAATAAAATTAAACGAAAATTAGGAGGATTAAAAAAATGTCAGAAATGAACAAGAATCAGGGCTTTGCAACAAAGCAGATACATACAGGTCATCTTGAAATTCCCGGAATAAATCCGCTTGCAACACCTATTTTCCAGAGTTCAACTTTCGTATTTGATAGCGCTCAGCAGGGTGCAAGAAGATTTGCTCTTGAAGAACCCGGTTACATCTACACAAGACTTGGCAACCCCAACTCAGATCAGGTAGCTAAGAAGTTGGCAGCACTCGAAGGCGGCGAAGCAGCAGTTGTTTGCGGTTCAGGTATCGGTGCTATTACAACAGCATTCTGGACAATGATTAAGGGCGGAGATCATATCCTTGCAGATACAACACTTTATGGCTGCACATACGCATTCCTTTCAAGGGGTATCACAAGATTCAATGTTGAATCAACATTTGTTGATTTTTCAGATATGGAAAATATCAAGAAGAACCTTAGACCGGAAACAAAGGTAGTTTACTTTGAAACACCTTCAAACCCGAACATCAAGATTCTTGACATCGAAGCAATTGCAAAGATGGTTCACGCATATAATCCTGGAATCAAGGTAGTTGTAGATAACACATTCTGCACACCTTTCATACAGCGTCCTCTCGAACTCGGTGCTGATGTAGTAGTTCATAGCGGTACAAAGTATCTCAACGGTCATGGTGACGTTATCTCAGGTATGATAGTTGGTAAGGCTGACTTCATCACAGAATGTACACTTTTCGGTCTTAAAGATATGACAGGCGCAGTTATAAGCCCGAACGATGCATACCTTATCGCAAGAGGTATGAAGACACTTGATATCAGAATGAGAAAGCACAGCGAAAACGCAATGAAGGTTGCTACATTCTTGGAAAGCCATCCCGCAGTAAAGAGTGTTCTCTATCCGGGACTTGAAAGCCATCCTGCACATGAAATTGCAAAGAAGCAGATGCATAACGGTTTCGGCGGAATCATCGCATTTGAACTCAATGCAACAAGGGAAGAAAGCGGCGAATTTATCAACAACCTCAAGCTCTGCACAATCGCAGTAAGCCTTGGCGATGCTGAAACACTTATCGAGCATCCTGCAACAATGACACACAGCCCGTATTCACCTGAAGAACTCGCAGCTGTTGGCATTTCAGAATCACTCATCAGACTTTCAGTAGGTCTTGAAGATGCAGATGATATCATCGCTGACCTCAAGGAACAGCTTGATAAGCTCGTTAAATAATTAAAATTATTTGAAATTTAATATCGGAACGGAGCTGGTCTTCGTTCCGCTTTTTGATATTATGACTAATTTAAATTTAAAAGGTATTATGACAAATAAGGAATTGCTCGATAGCCTCAAAAATGCTGTCAATTGTGATATGAAACAAAAGCTTATTCAAAATTCTCAAGAGCTTATAATTGGACAAGCAAACAGGAAAACTATGCTGAGAATGCTTGAATATGAGCTTGATGAAGAAACGAAAATTGACGGAAAAAGCGTTGAAACGCTTAAATGTATGTTTGAAGATTATCTTGACAAATATATGGCGGATAAACCGCAAGGTCATATTTTTATAGTTATATGTTGCCTTTTTTCAACATTTATAGTTAAAGAGCCTATGCACCCACAGCACGCATCTAATTGGCAAAGGATAGGCGAAAACGAATATCGCTGTCCGTATTATGATGACGCTTTAAATAGCCTTTGTAATTGGTGCGTGTGCGAAAAGCTTTAATTTGTTGTTGCAATAAATTTAGTCTTTTGTTATCATAAAATAAAAATGGTTTTTGTTTAATGGAGGGCATATGAAAAAGTGTATTTCGTTATTGATTGCGGTAATTATGGTTTGTATGGTACTGCCGTTTAATGTGTTGGCTGAAAGCGATGTTGTAATTATTAAAAATGCTTCGGAGCTTTATAATATAAGAAATAATCTTGCTGGAAATTATCGCCTTGAAGAAGATATTGATTTAACGGAATACGATTCGTGGCTTCCTATCGGCAAACAAAGTGCCGGCAATAATATACCCGATGCGTTTACAGGTACGCTTGACGGAAACGGCCATATTATTACAGGGCTTACGATTTTAGATGATGATGGTTTTTATTGCGGTCTAATTGGCGTGAACAACGGAACTATAAAGAATTTAACGGTAAAAAATGCTCATATTAAGGCAAAATGCTTTATCGGTTCGATAGCTGGCGTAAACGGAACAAACGGTATAATTTATAATTGTAATGTCGATGAGTTCGCTATAGAATATATTTCAATTTCAAGCGGAATTATATCGTCAATGGGCGGTATTGTCGATAGAAATAAGGGCATTATTCAAAAATCTTTCGTGAGCGGTTTTGAGGTTGTTTCAAATGATTCGATAAATCTTCGCAACTGCGGTGGTATTGCATACTCAAATGATGGCGATATTTCGTCCTGCGTTGTTGAAAATTCAATTTTTACAAGGGAAAGTGGCGGTATTTGCTGCATAAATGACGGAAAAATTAAAAAATGCTTAGTTAATAATTCGTCCTTCGGTTTCCCCGATGCAGGCGGTATCGCAAACGATAACAACGGACTTATTATGAATTGCGAAACGAAAGATAATTATTTTGATTGTTATAGGTGCGGTGGAATAACAGGCTTTAAAAATACAGGTGTCGTTTATGACTGTACTGTAAAAAATTCAGTGATGAAAGGTTCTTTCGTGGGCGGAATATCGTACACTGTTTCGGGAAGTATTAGCGAGTCGTATGTGCTTGATTGCGAGTTCGTATCGGCTGGGGAGTCCGAAAATGATGATATGTTCCTATTAGGCGGTATCGTTGCTGATAAGAAAAATTCAGCAGTTATTGACGGAGTGTTCGTTGCAGGGAATACAGCTTTTTCAAGCGAAAATGATAGGGAAACGACCTTCGGCGCAATTTGCGCAAGCGGAAGTGGCGCAACAAATGCTTATTATCAATCGGATATCGAGTTCCAAAGTGGTATTAAAAGAGCAAACGGCGGAACAAGAAAGGCAAAAGACGATTTCATTTCAGGCCTGCCGTTTTCGTCTCTTGATGATTTTATATTTGTATATGGCGAATATCCTGCGCTTTTGTGGGAAAAAGGATTCCCTGAAAAAACATATAATATAGTGTTCTTCGAGGCGGATAGCGTCGATGAAGAATCGGGCTTGTTTAATTATAAGGAAACTTCAAGGATAGTTTGCGAATATGGCTTAAACGTTATCGCTCCTGAAAGCTCGTTAAAAATTGATGGTTATAATTTTAATGGTTGGTCAAATAGAGATAAGCTCGAATTTGTAACGCAAGATGTGTATGTGTTTGCGCAGTATGAAAGAGCTTCTGAAAAAACAAAAGTATATTTCTATACGCATAAAGAGGGCGAAAATAAAAATACGCTTTTAGGTTTTAAGGAAATAAATGTTGGCTCAACCTTGACCCAATCCGAGTTTTTGACACCTCCTGAATATCAGGGATACTATTTTGTGCGATGGAATAAGTCGAGCATTTTTGTAAATAACAAGAATACAAACTATTCACTTATCGCAGAATATAAGGCAAAAACGCATACTGTAACGTTCGTTGACGAAAACGCAACAGAAACTCTGCAAATAAAATATAATCAGAAAATCGGCAGAACACCGCAGCCAAGGGGTATTTACGGGGGCGAGTTCATCGGCTGGTCAGACGGAAATATGACCTATACAGATGTTGCTGAATATGTTGTAAAGAAGGATGTAACATTTACTGCTGTATATGAGCTTGAAAATGCTAAAAACTTTATACTCTATGATGAACTCAAAGGCGAAGCTGTATTTGGTATAGAAGTTCCGTCAGAAACACTCGTTCCATCAAGCGTAAACGAAATTAGAAGCGTTTATGAAAGCTATACTGTTGGAACAGTTTCAGACGGTTATAAGTTCTTAGGCTGGTACGATAGAAACGGAAACGCTTATAACTTCAATTCAGCTATAACTGATGCTTACGGTATCGCATACGCTAAGTACGAAGTTATTAAGGTAGCAGCTCTCACAGCTCCTACACAGACAATTTCTGCAACAGCTAACCTCAATGACGCTATCGCACAGGCAAACGCAGTTGCAGGTACAGGCAGAGTTGAAATCTCACTTACAACCGATGCTAAAATTACAGGTATGGTTGATTTGACTCGTGCAAACGTTACAATAAACGGTAACGGTCATACTGTAACAGGCGCATCAACATCATCTGCATCAGGCGGTTTGAGAATTAAGGCTGACGGACTTATGCTTAAAGATATTACATGGGATACAAGTTCAAATAAGGCATGGGCAATGCGTGTTCTTGGAAGCTTTACAGTATACTTTGATGGTATAGTTAATGTTAAGTCAGCATCAGGTTATGCAGGAATCCATGTAACACAGGATTTGTCAAATAACGATGTAACA
>CADBRR010000078.1 GCA_902797145.1 uncultured Eubacteriales bacterium
AAAGGAACTGTTTACAGCATACAGGTCTTCCACAGCAACCAACACCACCGAGAAGTTTTGTTTCATCACGAACGCCAATCTGCCTAAGTTCAATTCTTGTTTTGAAAATGCTTGCAAGGTCTTTAACAAGTTCTCTGAAATCAACTCTACCGCCTGCTGTAAAATAAAATATAATTTTCCCGGCGTTGAATGTGTATTCAACGTCAATAAGCTTCATCTTTATTCCATGTGCAGCTATTCTTTCAAGGCAAATTTCAAATGCTTCAGCTTCTTTTGCAGCATTTTCAAGCCTTTGCGCTTCGTCTTCGGGCGTTGCAACCCTTATTATAGGCTTGAGTGGCTGAACAATTTCATCATCGTCAACATCAGTTATCCCTTTCATAACGATACCATATTCGATACCTCTTGCAGTTTCTACTATAACACCGTCATTTACTTCTATATTATCAATTCCTATTGGGTCAAAATAGTATATCTTGCTGCTATTCTTAAATTTAATTCCAACAACCTTCATTCTTATATAACTCCTTTTATTATAGCTTTGAAAGCTCGATGATCAAACCATCTATCGTAACAGAAGCACCGGCATTTGAATCCATTTTCTGCCTTGCTTCAATAACGCACTCTATGGCATTATTTATCTTTTTGCTTTTTTCATTCGCCAGCTTCGCTATAATCTCCAATTTGTCTCTATTAAATATTTCACCTTTATTATTTTCCACATACATCAGGCAATCTCGCAAAAACGATAACATAAATTCTGTTACCTCAAGCGCCAATTCCCTCGCTTCTTGAGCAGTCTTCGATTTATTCCCAAACATTTTTTGCGTAAGTGAAAAATCAATTCCACCTGTCAATACTTTAACTAATGCTTCATCAGCTTCGTCACGAACTTGCATAAGGTCATTATCTGTTGATAAATGCAAAGCACGTTCAAGCGAATTTCCACATATCTGAGAAATCATCTCTGCCTTCTGTCTTTCAATTCCGTTCTCTAAAAGTATTTCTTCTATCTCCTCACAAGTGAGCGCACCAAGTCTTACAATAGCGCAACGGGAGCGTATGGTACTTAACAATCCAGTCTCTTCGCCGGTTAAAAAGAACATAGTATCAGGCGGTGGTTCTTCAAGCGTTTTTAAAAAAGAATTTTGCGATGCAGGATTTAATTTATCAGCATTAAGCAGCACTACCGCTCTCTTTCCACCATAAAAGGAGCGCTTCATAAGATTCTCATAAAGCACCCTCATATCATCAATAGTAACCTTGCTGACAGACGAATTTGCACCGCCCATTTCTATATAATCAGGATTGTTTGCAAGCTTTTCAATAGTATCATCACCATTTTTTAATAATAATGCTGCTGCCTGCTTTGCAAACCTCTCACTCAATGCTCGGTCATTACCTGTTATCAAAACAGCATGCGTTATACGCTCACCCTCAATCGCAGAAAGTAAGCGCATTTTTAACATATCATTATAGCTTTCGCCGTTACTCATATTTTATCAGAACTTATAATTGTTTTCAACATCAATTACAAATACAGTTGCGCCACCAAGCGTTACCTGCATAGGAACAGGTGTCGTATCAGCGTAACCGGGCATAGCTGTTGACGGGACAACAACTGTTTCTTTTCTCTTGCTTGACTCACGCTTTATTACCTCAAGCGTTAAATCAACTTTTTCATTTTCAACACCTATCATCAGCGTTGTATTGCCACCAGATAAAAATCCACCTGTTGATGCAATCTTTGTAACACTTATTCTTTCTTTATTAAGTGCCCTAATAAGCTTTTTAGAATCGTCATTTTGAATTATTGCAAATATCAGCTTCATATCTATATCACCATTCCTTATTTGTATATATTTATTATATATTAAGCGGAATAATTATTCAATAGTTTTTAATTTTTCTTCTATTATTTTTTGCAAGTTTTCGCTTGGAGTAAACAAAACAGCATACTTTTTTTCATTTTCTGTAAATAAAATTTGTTTGCAACGCTTTTTTGAATATACCGAAGCTTTTATAATTTTATATAATTCTTTTGATATTATATCCGCATTGGAAATTTCACTATACATATCTATTTTTGCTATATTTATATCACATACAATTTCCGTCGATGAACCAACACAGCGCTCAATACGCAAAAATTCTTCATCAGAATTTTCTTTTTGCCCAATGCTGTAAGAATAGAAAACAATGCGTTTTTTATAGATAAAATAGCAAGAAATTACCATAGCCACGAATAATAATATCATTATAACAGCTCTAAATTGTCCTTCAATTAAATTTGATATTTGATTCGCCGCAAAAAACAAAATTACTATTGCAATCGTTATAAATAAGTCTATGTTTCCTTTATCTTTGTCTTTTGGTGATGTTTCTCTGTACATAAAAGTCATCCCTTTCCTTTGTTGAATTAATAATATCACTTATAAATTGCCTTGTCAAACCAATAATATATAATTTATGAATGTTTTTTTAAATTTTTTTGCAAATTTCTATATTTTTTTATAAAAATCTATTGTTATTATCATAAATGCGTGATAAAATTTATATATCTAAAAAAATATTATTAAATTTCTTTTGAAAGGAGAAATAAATATGGAATTTAAAAGAAGCCTCCCCAAGAGCGAACTCGAAATCATGAATGCACTTTGGGATCTCGGTCAGCCTTCAAGCGCTGCAGAAATTAACAGATATATGGACAAGGGTTGGAGAGTACAGACTCTCATTACTCACCTTTCACGTATGACTGCAAAACAGATCGTTATCTGCGATCACATCGAAGCATTGAGAGGTGCTCGTTATTTCTATCGTCCTCTTATTGATAGAGACGTTTATCGCAGAGAAGAAGCTGAAAAAATGCTTGAAAACCTCCACAAGGGCGATGTAAAGAGCTTGTTCAAGACTTTTGCTGAAACAGGCAAGATTACTCGTGAAGATGTTGAATATCTTCTTACTCTTGTAAAATAATTTTACTTTATGTTTAGTTGGTTGATTATAATTACAAAATCCCCAATCTACTAAATGGTCAACTAACAAGCGGTATGCGCAAGCATACCGCTATTTCTATATATCAAATGCGGAGCAAACATCGTCTGCCCCGCATAAGAAAGAAAGGAAATTAAAAAAGAATAAATAAATTATATCATATATTTTTTTCATTGTCAAAAAAATATATTATTTTTTGTGAAAATAAAGGAATTGAACTAATTCCACATTCAATTCCTAATTTTGTTATTTAATTATTAGATTGTATTTTTGCATTTATCCTTTCTATTTCTTGTTCTACATCATGAATTACAACTTCATCAGTAAAGCCCCATTCGTTCTTAAGCAATTCGAGAATACGTTTTTGCGTTTCTAATGCCTTATGATATTCTCCGCATATCTCATAAATGGCAGATATGCCATCTAAAGCATCCGTATAACGTGGCTTTTTATTTTCCTCTGATGCATATGATGCTTCATAAAACTCTATTGCTTTGTCATATTCGCATTTTTTAGCATAGTATTGTGCAACCTCAAATAAAAAACCGGGGTCGCCAGAAAATCTTTGCATTGCATTTTCTATTATGCTGTCAGCACGCTTTTCATCAAATTCAGCAAGCGCTATAGCTGCTTCATAGATTGGCACCATAAATTCATGGTGCGCTGGTAATTTCGACATTATTTTTAAATAATGTAAAGCTTCCTTTGTACGATGATCAGCTATTAAATTGTCAATGAGGTAATAGTAAGGTAATGGTGTTTTAGGTTCTTTTTCATCATGTTCAATCACAGATTTATAAAAATCAATCGTTTTACTGTGATTTGAAATGTTCCAATCCCATACATCACTTCCTTCTGCCTTCGTAAGTATCCATTGACACGCTTTTTTCTCAGGCGCAAGCATAATAGATTCCCTTGCGTATTTGTCTGCAAGCCTTGAATATGATTCCATACGATGATTATATAAATGCGCCAATAGTTCCAATGCCCTCTGCTTATTTTCTTGATTTCGTATTTGCTCTTTAAGGAAATTCTCATACTCATGAAAAACTTCGGCATCAATATCGTTTTCTAAATCCATAAGATTTTCTATACGGCAAAATTTCTGCTCAATTGTAATATCGAAAAGTTCATCAATTGATATTCCAAATATTTTCGCTATATCAGGAAGCAAGGTTATATCAGGCATAGAAACTGAGTTTTCCCATTTTGATATTGCTTGAGCACTTATTCCAAGCTGCTGCGCAAGCTGTTCTTGCGTTAATGAATGTTTGAACCTTAATTGTTTAATTTTATTTCCTATTTCCATATCGTTTACTCCTTTTAAATATTCGGTACCGTACAATATTTATGTTATCATTACACTCTGATTAAATCAATAACGGATTTTTAGTATCTTTTTAACCATTAGTTGATTAAATTAGGTAATAAAATTTTGTACAAATTACTTTGTTAAACCTTGATTATCCTGCCACCAATCAAATTCATCACTTTTATAATCACGCTTGGGTGTAGATTCAAACAAGATATGCCTTAAAAAAACTATTACTACACCAAGCCATTCCCATCCCGGAAACTCAAACACAAATACGCTTATTATAATTGCATCGAGAATCATAATCTATAGTTCTCCTTTCAAACAGGTTTATGCGTACCTACCTTAAAACCCATTCAATATAGTCGTTTTCATTTTTTGAATTTTTAGAAAATCGAATGCAAAGAGGCTCGTTTTCATTAATTTTGACTTCATCCGGTACTTTAAATGAAACGCATACATTTTTCAATGTTTCAAGTGCTGCAATGCTGTCATGTGCATGAAAGAACTCTGCATAATTAAAAAAAGAACAGTGATATTTATAATTATCCTTATATATCAAAGTAAATTCATAATTAGAGTTAAAGTTACTGTTTAGAAATTTCGTGGAAGTTGAAATATTTTTAACATCAAGATACGCTACACAATATGAATTCCCGTCAGTTGCTTTATCTAAGCCATTTAAATTTCCACTGTACTTTGAAAATACAAAATCTTTTATTGTTATCTCAAGATCATCAAATGTTAAAGTATCTGAAGTCGTTCCCGATGCTAATAAAGTCGGAATATTCTCTTTGTCCTTCGTATTCGTTATAGCTTCGCATCCACCCATTATATTTGCCATAAGAATAAAGATAATCAATGCAACAATCTTTTTCATAACGCAATCTCCTTGTATGTTTTTTTAATTATATCATATAGTATACAACTAATTCAATTATAATTTAAAATTTTTATAAAATAAGTTGTGTACATTTACTTACACTGAAAATTTGTCATATTGTTATAAAAGTACAAAAATAAAATTTATACCAAATATGAATCACTTAAAACGGAACTCACACACATATTTTGACAAAACCCAATTTATACATCAATTCAGCGCATACAATCCATACCATAGTAAAAAGCATTAAAAAAATTTTTCCGCACAAGTTCACGCTGTATCAAGAGCTTTGGACACCAAACAGACAACAGTAATTTTTGACTTCGCACCAATCGCAAACCTGCCTACCCTCACCAACAGTATTTTGAGAATCGTTCCACCGCAAAATAACCGCTGTATTTTAGTTGAAACCATTAAACAGCATATTTGCACAATACCACTCCTACAATTTTTTCACGCAAACAAAAAAGCTTCTCACAAAGAATGGCATTAAATGTGAACTCGGCGGTTGCCTATTCTCCCAACCCATAGGGTTTGACGTCTTCAGCGTCTTTGCTGGATATAAAAAAACATACAACCATAAATCAGTTGTCTGTATGGAAACCGAGTTGCTGCCTATCCTCCCAACCCATATGGTTTGACGTCTTCAGCGTCATAGCTGGGCATAAAAAAACAGACAACCTTTAATCAGTTGTC
>CADBRR010000079.1 GCA_902797145.1 uncultured Eubacteriales bacterium
CACACCTATCGCTATTGAAGAAGGTTTGCACTTCGCTATTCGTGAAGGCGGCAGAACAGTAGGCGCTGGTGTTGTAGCAAGCATTATAGAGTAATGCTCGCATTATTGAATAATTTAATTATTCTTATAAGTAAATTAAATCAAGGCAGAGTCGAAAGGCTTTGCCTTTTTAGTTTGGAGCTTGAAGTTTGGAGTTAGGAGTTAATTCATAAAATGTAATTTTTAGAATAAAAATACAAATAAATTAAAAGTGTGCGCCGGACTAAAAGTTCACAAAAAAGTTACGATATTACGAAAAAATATCATTTTTTTAAAATAAGTCTTGCAATTACATCAGATTAGTGATATAATCAATGTAAACAAGGAATACTGCGCACAAATTGGCACGAAATATGGCGCAAATTTCAGCATATCTATGTTTTATATTATTAAGGAGGAAATAAGAATGAGAAACAATAAAGGTTTCACACTCGTTGAGTTAATCGTTGTATTGGTTATTCTCGCAATTCTTGCAGCGATTCTCGTACCGTCAATGATTTCATGGATTGACGAAGCAAATAAGCGTTCAGTTATCACAACTGCTCGTTCGGTATATGTTGGTATACAGGCAGCTCTTTCAGAAGCTTATGGTAACCAGACATTGACAAGACTTGATATTGAAACAACAACATCAAACTCAGACCTTAACACAGACTGGCAGCCCCCGATCGATCCCGGTGACAACATATTCACACAGATCGTTAAGAAGGGTATGATTCTTGCTGGTTATGAAAACAACCCCGATATCGAAGCACACCTTATCCAGATTGGTACAGGCGCTGAAGGCGAACCCGTTGGTGCTGGCGAAGTTATGCGTCTTGACGTTGTAGTTAAGGGTGTTACAGCTTCATACGCACCTGGCCCTGGCGGTACAATGGCTTGGTCAGTAGACGGCGACTTCGAAGGAACAACTGATATTCCTGATGAATATGTAGATCCTAACCTTTAATCCATAATTCAGGGTTAATCGACCACAGATATAATGTCTTGCACATTCGTGCCGGCAGGCAAGACAAAAAATATTATATAATATTTACAAAGCATTCCGTTTACGGAGTGCTTTTTGTGTATTGAATTTAAATATATAAAATTTTTGTTGATTTAGTGATAACATATATGTTACAATAAAATGTACGGATTGACAATAAATTTAAACATTTGAAAGGATCTGACAAAATGGAGAATAAGGGAAAACAAAAATCAAAAAAAGGATTCGATTTCAAAAGGCTGCTCATAGATATCGTTTATGATATAATCGGCAGTATTTTCTATGGTATAGGCATTGTTGCTTTCTCGGAAACGGGCGGTTTTGCTCCGGCAGGCGCATCAGGACTTGGTGTTATAGTTCACCATTTCATTGATTGGGTTCCGGTTGGAACATTTGCAATGCTTATGAACATTCCTATAATTATTGGAACATACTCATCACTCGGTAAAAGCTTCTTGCTTAGGTCAATAAAGAGTATCGCTATTTCAACATTGTTTATTGACGTCCTCGTACCGATGATTATTCCGGTATATCAGACAGGTTATCTGCCCACAATGGATAACCCCGGAACTGTTCTTGCTGCAAGATTTATTGCTGCACTCTGTTCGGGTGTTTTCTGTGGCGTTGGTCTTTCGATGTTCTATCTTCGTGACTCGTCAACAGGCGGTACAGACTTCATTATTATGGCTTTCAATAAGAGAAAACCTCACCTTTCAATCGGTAATATGACACTTATCATTGATGGTATTGCAATTCTTCTCGGTTACTTTGCATGGGATATTAACTCTGTAATTCTTGGTATTATCCTTACTGTTGTTTCAAGTATCGTAATTGATAAGATTACGCTCGGAACAGGCGCTGGTAAGGTTGCAATGATAGTTACGGATGACGGTTATGAAGTTGCAAAGAAGATTTCCGAAAAGGTCGGCAGAGGTTCAACGCTTATAAAGGCTATTGGACCATACAGCGGTCAGGAAAAACACGTTATTCTATCGGCTTGCTCAAATTCACAAATAACACGTGTTCGCCGTGCAGCAAAGGAAGTTGATGATAAGTCAATGATTATTATTGCAAATACAAGCGAAGTTTTCGGCGAAGGCTTCAAGAAAGAAGAGGAAAATTAGAATATAAATAATATTAACATCGGATGATTTCTCCGATGTTTTTTACTCTCCTATGTTTTTCGTTAAGTGTTGACAGAAACGATATAATATGATATAATTTAGAAAAATATTATGTACGGAGGATTTTACCATGAAGCACATTCAGACATTAGATACAAGAAATCTTTGTGAAAGCGCTAAGAACGGTGGTTGCGGTGAATGCCAGACATCATGCCAGTCAGCATGCAAGACAAGCTGCGGTATCGCAAATCAGCAGTGCGAAAATACAAACAAGTAATAAGCTAAAGCTTAATGTAAGTGCCGCAATTCTTTTGCGGCATTATCATTTTATAGATAATAATACGGGAGCAATCTGCAATTATGATACATTGTTATAAACTTGGAAATCTCGATATTGTCCTCGATATATGTTCAGGCTCAGTTCATGTGGTCGATGATATGGCATATGATATGATTGATATGCTCGATAAGGGGAAAAGCAGAGATGAAATAAGCTCATACATTATAGATACTTATAATACGAATAAAGAAGAAGTAAAAGAATGCTTTGATGCAATAGATGAATTAACGGAACAGGGCAAACTGTTCACCCCCGATACTTTCGCGCCAATGGCAGGCGAACTCAAAGCACGAACATCAGGCGTCGTAAAAGCGCTTTGCCTTCACGTTGCGCACGTGTGCAATTTAAACTGCTCGTACTGTTTTGCAAGTCAGGGCAAATATAATGGTGACAGGGCAATAATGAGCTTTGAAGTAGGAAAAAGGGCACTCGATTTCCTTATTGAAAACTCAGGAAATAGGCGCAACCTCGAAGTCGATTTTTTCGGTGGCGAACCGCTTATGAACTTCGATGTCGTAAAACAGCTCGTTGCATATGCAAGGCAAATTGAAAAGGAGCATAATAAGAATTTCAGGTTCACTTTGACGACAAACGGAATGTTAATTGACGATGATGTCATAGAATTTGCAAATAAGGAAATGCACAACGTTGTTCTCAGCCTTGATGGAAGAAAGGAAATTCACGATAGGTTTAGGGTCGATTATAACGGCAAAGGAAGTTTTGATAGGATAGTTCCTAAATTCCAGAAGCTTGTAAAAGCAAGGGGCGATAAGGGTTATTATATGCGAGGCACTTTTACACACGCAAACCCTGATTTCCTTGAAGATATAAAAACAATGCTCGATTTAGGTTTTACTGAGCTTAGTATGGAACCTGTTGTTTGCGCAGATGATGACCCGTCAGCATTGACAGAAAGTGATATTGAAATTGTATCAAAACAGTATGAAGAATTGGCATCGCTTATGCTTGAAAGGCATAAGATGGGTAAACCGTTCACATTCTATCATTATATGATTGATTTGAAAGGCGGACCGTGTATTTATAAGCGAATTTCAGGCTGTGGTTCGGGTACGGAATATATGGCAGTAACACCATGGGGCGATTTGTACCCCTGTCACCAGTTCGTAGGCGATGAGAAATTCAAATTAGGCGATATATGGACAGGCGTTACAAATACGAGCGTGCGTGACGATTTTGCATCATGTAACGTTTATGCAAGGGAAGAATGTAAGGATTGTTGGGCAAAACTCTATTGTTCGGGCGGTTGTGCGGCAAATGCTTATCATTCGACGGGTTCTGTAAAGGGCGTTTATAAAAAGGGCTGTGAGCTTTTTAGGAAGCGTATGGAATGCGCAATTATGCTCGAAATAGCTAAGCAGATGAATTGATAATATTAAAAACAAATAGGCGGAGCAAGCGATTGTTCCGCCCACATCCAAAGTTACTAAACAAACGATACTTTCAAAAGATAAAATAATACATATAAAAATAATCAAATCAAAATCATATAGGAGTAAATTCTATGAAAAAATCTAAAAACATACTCGCCATAACTATGGCATTGTGCATTGTTGTGGTGTCGTTCTCAGGCTGCACAGGAACAAGCACTAAATCAGACGATACGAAAATTTCAGGCTCATTTTCAGAGGCTTTCGGTGGATTTGATTTGAATATTCCAACAAAGTCGCCTGAAAATACGATGATCCGAAGATGAAATTCTGGGGAACATATTATATAGATGCTGACAGCGCAGATTGGGTATTTAAAAATGTATTCTGCATAGAACCTGACAGAAGTTTTGAAAATGACTATTGCTATTATTATGGAGATAACTTTTATTTTGAGGAAGAAGAGGGTGGAATACTCGACAGCGCAGGCTATATAGTGGATTACTGCAAGCTCGACGATAACCTTTATGGATTTTTGTTGTTCGATACTTTCGATGGTGATGCATATACACATTACGCAACAGTTTCAAAGCAATATGACGAGAAAATAGGCAGTTTCTGGAGGGTTGAAACAGAGAACAACGAACCGGTAGCAGAAAAGCACAAGTTAATGAAAGATAAATATTATGCAGCAATATATGCAGCATTTCATCATAACAGCAAGCCTGAACTCGACTATGAGGGTAAAACATACTACCCTGAAACGAATTATGATTTTGCATTTTATGATATAACAGGCGATGGCGAAGATGATGTTATCATAAAAGAAAGCAGTTCAAAATATGCTGTATATGAATATGATTCCCAAAAGCGTGAGTATATTTACACAAAGGATGTAAACAGCATAAAAGAAAACGAATTATATAAAATTGGAACATACTATGAAAGAGATGACGAATACGATTATAATGCAGACTACTATGATGAGCGTGAAAGATCTATGATAGGGATTGCATCATCAACGCTTAACTTACCTGAGAGTGTTTTAAAACACTTTGAACGATAAACAATAAAGCTATGCAATTTTTAGCGTATATTGCATAGCTTTTTATATAATTGTTTTTAAAAATGTAACGAGGGCATCTGCTTTTTCTTTAGATAGCAAACGGAAGCATTCTATTAGCTCCTTTTCCGATTTATTCAAGAATGCAATTTCCTCCGATTCATTAAACAATTCGCAAAGTGAAATTCCCATAGGCGCTGTAAGCCTTGTTAAAGTATCAACTGATGGATTCCTATCACCACGCTCAATATCTCTTATATGCGTTTGAGATACACCGGACAATTCGGATAACCTATAAACGCTTATACCTTTTGATTTTCTTAAGTTTTTTAGTTTCTCGGAAATAATCATTAACAATTCCTCCTCTAAAATATTGTATTATATGCCAACGCAAACATTAATACATATAAAGCGTTTACATATAATCAATTTTGCGTTATAATAGTATTGTTATTTTGAGGAGGAATATATGAAAACATACACAGTAAGTTTTTTCGGACATAGAAAAATTAGTAAGATTAATTTAATTGAGGAACAAATCGAAAAAATAGTTAAATTTATTATTGATGCAAATGAATATTCCGAATTTCTCGTTGGTAATAATGGTGAGTTTGATATGATCGTTTCATCAGTAATAAAAAGAATACTAAAAGAAAATAATTATCATAATTCATCACTAGTTCTTATTCTGCCATATATAACATCTGATTACATAAAAAACGAACATTACTTTATCGATTTTTTTGATGAAATTGAAATTTGTGAAGAATCATCAAATGCGTACTTTAAAGCAGCTATAACTATACGCAATAGAAATATGATTGACCGTTCAGATCTCGTAATTTTTTATTCTGAACGCAATAGTGGTGGCACATATCAAGCATTAAGATATGCAAAGCAAAAAAATATTAAACTAATTAATATTTTTGACTCGGAATCATCATTCCTTGACATACCCATATGAAAAGTAATATAATACCCTCAGAATCAAGATTTTTGAGGGTATTTTTCTATGGATATGAACACACCTATTTGCGACTTTGTAAATGAATATATATCGAGCGGTAAAACTCGATTACATATGCCGGGGCACAAGGGATTATGCCCTGAATGCGCAACGATAAACGACATAAACAAGTTTGACATAACAGAAATCTATGGCGCAGATGTTCTTTATCATTCAAGCGGAATTATAAAGGAAAGTGAGAACAATGCCGCCACGCTGTATGGAACGGCTCGGACAGTTTATTCGTGTGAAGGTTCTTCTCTCTCTATTCGTGCGATGATGTATCTTATAAAATCAAAGTATGGAAAACTCAAAGTACTTGCGACAAGGAACGCTCATTCGACTTTCATAACAGCTTGTGCCCTACTCGACATTGAAATTGAATGGGTATATGGTGAAAACCTCATATCTGTAACTGACATAGAAGAAAGCGTAATTGAATCATCAAATGCGCAAGCTGTTTATATAACAAGCCCCGATTATCTTGGCAATATTGCTGATATAGAAAAAATAGCGCATATTTGCCATAAACACAATAAATTGCTTGTTGTTGATAACGCACACGGCGCATATTTGAAATTTTTAAATAACGATTTGCACCCTATAACTCTTGGTGCGGATATGTGTGTTGATTCAGCGCACAAAACGCTGCCTGTTCTAACCGGCGGAGGATATCTTCACATTTCAAAGAATGCAGATGCACAGTTTAGCGGAAATGTGGAAAATGCGATGCGCCTTTTCGCCTCGACAAGTCCATCGTATATAATAATGCAATCTCTTGATATGACAAATAAGTATCTGAGTGTAGGATACAAAAAAAAGCTTAATAATTTTATAATCGAGCTTGACAAATTAAAAGCAAATATAACAATCGACCAGACAGGCACAGAGCCATTAAAACTAACGCTTATGCCCAAGTCATACGGATATACGGGCGATGAGATTTACGATATTCTATTTAAAAATGGGTTCGTATGCGAATTTTCGGACCCCGACTTTGTAGTTATGATGTTTACGCCTGAAATTCCTGTTTCGGAGCTTGAAAGGCTTTATAAGGTCATAAACAGCATTGAAAAAAGAGCACCTATTGTTTCAAAAGCGCCATTAGTTCAAATTCACTCTCAGACAATGCCTGTTCGTCAGGCAGTTCTCGCTCAATCGGAAGAGGTCAATATAGAAAATGCTGTCGGAAGAATTTGTTCAACGCCGTCTGTTGCTTGCCCGCCTGCGATACCCATTGTTATGTGTGGAGAAACGATAACCGAGTATGATAAGGAAATTTTCAATTATTATTCTATTGATAAGTGCAGGGTAGTGAAGGTATAAAATTTAATATTTATTTAACAACTTGCGAACAAGCATATGTTATAATATCAAATATTAGGAGGTATTTATGGCACAGAAAAAAAATACAAGCAAGAAAAAACCGAATAATAAGAAAAAATATAAGATAGATTATAACAGGCTTGTTCCGAGCGTAGTAAGTATTGCTGTAATAATAGGAATTGCTATATTTATTATAATTTCAGCAAACGATACTACAAACACAAATGCAAAGAGCGTTCAAGGTAAACCTATTAGTACTCAGCACAAAACGGAAACGATTCAATCAGGTGCAGTTAGCGTAGGGAATGGAAAAACATTTATCGTTGCATCAGATGAACAGATTTCGTATGCGCTTAAAAATAAATCATCGCTTTCGCAAAAGAAACAGCAGGTTATAGATTCAGCATTGAGCCTCATAGGGAAAGTACATTATTTCTGGGGCGGAAAAAGTGAAGCAATAGGCTGGGACAATAGATGGGGCAATATGACAACGGTTACAAGCTCCGGAAGTTCTACAAGTGGAAGTGAAAAACCATTCGGGCTCGATTGCTCAGGATTTATTACATGGTGCTTTATTCAAACAGGAATGACCCCTGATGAAGTTTATGAAACTGTCGGCAACGGCACATGGAACCAATGGGACAAATCACAGCCGATTGAATGGAGCGAGCTTCAACCGGGTGATTTCGCATTTCAGCGCCCCTATCCGACAAGTGAGGGCAATCATATAGGAATTTGTATAGGTTATGATGATAAAAATAAGCCGCTTTTCGTCCATTGTTCGTTGGGACTTGATAACGTCTATGTAACATATGCAGACGATATTTTCACAGTCGCAAGGCGACCTAATATATTCAGTTAAAATAACTTAATATATTTTTAAACTATATTGCAATATTTTATAATTATATTTATAATATAAATTGCAATATTTTTTTTATGAGGTTTAATATATGGAAAAAAATAAATCCGCAAGAGTTGTAAAGGATATGACTCATGGCGATATATACAAGCTAATGGCAGGGTTTGCGCTGCCGATATTCTTAAGTCAAGTATTCCAGCAGCTTTATAATACAGCAGATACATTCATCGTTGGCAAGTTTTTAGGCACGGATGCGCTCGCAGCAGTAAGCTCATCAGGCACGCTTATATTCCTGCTCGTCAGCTTTTTTAGCGGTACAGCAATGGGCGCAGGCGTTGTAATTTCACGATATTTCGGGGCAGGCGACAACGACAGAGTATCAAGGGCTATTCATACGAATATTGCGTTCGGTATAGTGAGCGGTCTTTTGCTAACGCTTGTCGGTGTAACCATGACCCCGACATTCCTTGTATGGATGCAGACAGATCCCGATGTTCTTCCGCAGTCGATAGAATATTTCAGAATGTATTTCTTCGGTTCGCTTGTAATGATAATGTACAACATATGCATGGGAATAATGAACGCAGTTGGCGACAGTAAAAGACCTCTTTACTTCCTTATCATATCGTCAATGACGAACGTTGTACTTGATATTCTCTTTGTTGGTGTGTTCAGATGGGGTGTGTGGTCGGCAGCATTTGCAACAGTTCTTTCGCAGGGATTGAGCGTTATATTGTGCTTTGCGCATTTGCTTAAAAAAGGCTTTGTATTTTCGGTTGAAATAAAGAAAATAAAGTTCCATGGCGATATGCTTTCGGAAATAATCCATTACGGATTGCCCTCAGGAATACAGAACTCCGTTATCGGTCTTGCAAACGTTATTGTTCAATCGCAGATTAACTCATTCGGTAAACTTGCAATGGCGGCATACGGAACTCATGCTAAGATCGAAGGCTTCGCTTTCCTGCCCATAACGAGTTTCACGAGCGCAATAACAACATTTATAAGCCAGAATCTTGGTGCAAAAGAATACGACAGGGCAAAGAAAGGCGCAAGGTTTGGTATTTTGTCAGCAGTTATAATGGCTGAGCTTATAGGCGTTTTATACTTCTTGTTCGCATCAACGCTTATAGGTATGTTCGACAGCACGCCGGAGGTTATAGAACTTGGTGTCAGACAAGCAAGAATATGTTCTTTATTCTATTGCTTGCTTGCGTTCTCACATTCTATTGCTGCTGTTTGCAGAGGATCGGGAAAAGCGTTCGTGCCTATGTTTATAATGCTTTCAGTATGGTGCGTTATAAGAATTATCTATATTATGATAATTATGAATACGATAGGCGAAATCGATTATATCTATTGGGCATACCCGATAACATGGTCGATAAGCTCGATTATCTATATGATTTATTATAAATGTTCGGATTGGATTCATGGTTTTGAAAAACCCAATAAGAGATTGTTTTAAAAATATTGACAATATAGTCGTAATAGTTATAATATATAATTATTACGACTAATATTATTTTTGGGGGAACATATGAATAATACCGATTTAGTTATAAGGGCAAAAAGCTATATTGACAAAATGGCAAACGGCATCAATCCTATAACGGATAAAGCAGTACCGGATGATGATTTTATAAATAATGTCCGCATATCAAGATGCTTGTTTTATGTTTCTGATATATTGAATCAGGTTATAGATAATGGCGGAATTGTCGGGGCAAAAACGAAAACCAATAAAGTTCCTTTTTCGCTTACAAGGGAACAAATTGCAAAATACGAATTTGGAAGTCGTCCCGAAACTGTAAGCGGTATCGTTGAAAAACTGAATGCGCTTATCGATACTGACTATATGACGAAGCTCAAAATAAGTTCGGTAACGCAATATCTTGTAGATAATGGTTACTTGCAAATTTTTACAATAAACGATAAAAATAAAAAGAAACCGACACAAAAGGGCAATGATATTGGCATATTTACTTCAACCGCACATACGATAAGAGGCGATTTTGACATCGTAACATATGATAAATGCGCACAGCAATTCATACTCGATAACATAGATAGCATAGCCGAATTGAACATTAACAAGAAATAGAGGAACTTATGGAATTAGGTGAAAACTTCCGCATTTTAAGCGAAGAAAAAGCTGATGTGTTATTCAATCTTAGCAAAATTTTAAATAAATAATAAAAATCAACCTGTAATTGAGAAAAAATCTCATTTGCAGGTTGAAATTTTATGTTTTTGACGATTTATTTATCGTTTATCATTTCCTTTGTCTTCATAATTCTTGTGAGGTTGCCACGCTCGTTTTCTTCAAGCTTCATTGTTATTGACTTGATAGCTTCTTCAAACTGCGGAATCATAACATATTCAAGCGCATTAACACGCCTTCTTGTCTTTTCTATCTCGTCTGCAAGCCTTGAACAAATCTTTTCAACCTCAGCAAGCTGTATGAGCAAAGGCAAAAGCTCGGAAAATTCCCTTACAGCCGTATCAAGATCGCTACTTGTCGTTGCAAAACCGTAAGGATAACCCTTGTTTTCCGTTTCAACAAGCTCAAGCTTCGGAACGGGAAAATTGAGTATATGGCTTTCACTCGTCTTTATGCTTGCAGGCATTGCAGGGAACGCAAGCGCTTCTTCGATTTCAGCATTTGACATCATAGCCCTTGCAAGAACAAAACTCTGCATCGACTCCGACATCTTCGCCTCGACCTCCTGCCTCAGCTTATAATTGAGCCTCGCATAGGAAATAAAGCGTCTTACCATCTCGTCACGCTTATCTTTCATCAGCTTATGGCCACGAACTGCCACTTTTAACCTTTTTTTGAGGTTTGATAGCTCCATTCGTGTTGGCTTAACATTAAGTGCCATAATTTTCCTCCTTGAAACAGTTTTTGTAAATAAGAAAAATAGGATTTCCTGAATTTCTCATCCCTTATAGGTACTTTTCAATATACTCGTCTTTAATACGTTTAAGTTCGCTCTTAGGAAGTATTCTCAAAAGCTTCCAGCCGATATCGAGTGTTTCCTCGATAGGTCTATTAGTATCGAACCCCTGTGAAACATACTCTTTTTCAAACGCATCAGCAAACTTTGCATACAGCTTATCCGTATCAGAAAGCGCAGCATCGCCAAGAATAACAGCGAGTTCCTTTGCTTCCTTACCCCTTGAATATGCAGCAAAGAGCTGATTCATTGTATCTGCATGATCTTCTCTTGTTTTACCCTTGCCTATACCCTTATCTTTAAGTCGTGAAAGTGATGGAAGAACGTTAATCGGCGGAGTAATTCCCTTTTTATAAAGCTCCTGAGATACGATAATCTGACCCTCTGTGATATAACCTGTAAGGTCGGGAATCGGGTGAGTAATATCGCCTTCAGGCATAGTGAGGATAGGAATCATCGTAATAGAACCCTGTACGCCCTTTATTCTGCCTGCACGTTCATACATTGAAGCGAGGTCAGTATAGAGATAACCCGGATAGCCTCTACGACCCGGAACTTCCTTTCTTGCAGCCGACACTTCACGCAAAGCCTCCGCATAGTTTGTAATATCCGTAATTATAACAAGTACGTGCATTCCAAGCTCATAAGCGAGGTATTCTGCGGCAGTAATAGCCATTTTAGGTGTAGCGATACGCTCAATAGCAGGGTCATCAGCGAGGTTTACGAAAGTAACTGTTCTTTCGATAGCGCCTGTTCGTTTAAACTCCTCTGTAAAATATTCAGCTTCTTCAAACGTTATTCCGACAGCAGCGAAAACAACAGCGAAACCCTCATCTGTGCCACGAACTCTTGCCTGTCTTGCAATCTGAGCTGCAAGCTGTGCGTGTGGCAGACCAGAGCCTGAAAATACAGGCAATTTCTGACCTCTAACGAGCGTATTAAGACCGTCAATAGCTGAAATACCAGTCTGTATGAACTCTGAAGGGTAATCCCTTGCAGCAGGGTTCATAGGCATACCGTTAATGTTAAGTCTTTTTTCAGGTATTATTGCAGGGCCACCATCTTTAGGATTGCCCATACCGTCAAAAACTCTGCCGAGCATATCCTTTGAAACGGAAAGTTCAATTGACCTTCCCATAAATCTTGCTTTTGAAGTTGAAATTTTAAGTCCCTGTGAGCCTTCAAACAACTGCAAAAGCGCCTTATCTCCGTCAATTTCGAGAACTCTTCCGTAACGAACATCGCCATTTTCCTGAATGATTTCAACGATTTCATCGTACTTTGCGCCGTCAACATGGTCAACGAGCATAAGCGGACCTACAACTTCTTTAATTGTGCGGTAATATTTACGCATTTTCGTTACCTCCCTCATAGAGTGCACGCATCTGTTCGTCAAGTGAACGCATAATATCCGTATAACGGGCATTACATTCATGTTCGGGAACGTATTTGAACCTACCTATAGCTTCCCTTACAGGCAAATCCGCAATCTTATTAAACGGAGCGTCCTGCGCAAGCGCTGCAATACCGAGATTGTAATAAGTCATAATAAGCTTAATAAGCATATACTGTTTTTTAAGCGATGAGAACGTATCGACCTCGTGGAACGCATTTTGATGCAAGAAATCTTCTCTAATCGACCTTGCAGCTTCAAGCGTCAGCCTATCCTTAAAGCTTAACGCATCAATACCGACGAGCCTTACAATTTCGTCAAGCTCGTTTTCCTCCTGTAGCATACTCATAGCCTGAGAAATAAGCTTTGACCATTCCTCATTAACGTTTTCATCGTACCATTTTTCAAGCTTGTCAGAATACAACGAGTAACTCTGCAACCAATCAATAGCAGGGAAATGCCTTGCATAGGCAAGCTTTGACGAAAGTCCCCAGAATACCTTAACTATTCTGAGCGTTGCCTGAGAAACCGGCTCTGAAATATCGCCGCCCGGCGGTGAAACTGCGCCTATTGCCGAAACTGCGCCAACTCTGCCTTCGCTGCCTAACGTCTTTACAACGCCTGCCCTCTCGTAAAATTCAGCAAGACGGCTTCCAAGATATGCAGGATAACCTTCTTCACCGGGCATTTCTTCAAGTCTGCCCGACATTTCACGAAGTGCCTCTGCCCAGCGTGACGTACTGTCTGCCATTATAGCAACCTTATAGCCCATATCTCTGAAATATTCAGCTATTGTAATGCCGGTATATATTGATGCTTCACGAGCGGCAACAGGCATATCTGAAGTATTCGCAATAAGAACAGTTCTCTTCATCAAAGAAAGTCCTGTTTTCGGGTCTTTAAGTTCGGGGAACTCGTTTAAAACGTCAGTCATTTCGTTTCCACGCTCTCCACAGCCAATGTAAACGATTATATCTGCATCAGCCCATTTTGCAAGCTGGTGCTGAACTACAGTTTTACCGCTTCCGAACGGACCGGGAACTGCCGCAACACCGCCCTTTGCTATCGGGAAGAACGCATCAATAACCCTCTGACCTGTAACCATAGGTTCGTCAGGAACGAGCTTCTGCGCATAAGGTCTGCCACGCCTTACAGGCCAGCGCTGCAACATAGGCAATGTAACTTCGCCCGACTTTGTCATAACCTTTGCAATAGGTTCAACAACCGTTGCTTCGCCTGAATAAATCCATGTAAGCTTGCCCTCGACATCGGGAGGAAGCATAATCTTGTGCAGAACTGCATCGGTTTCCTGAACAGTACCCAATACATCGCCTGCTTTAAGCTCGTCACCGACATTGCTTGTCGGCACGAACTTCCACTTTTTATCATGATCGAGCTTATTTACCTCGATACCTCTTACAATTCTATCGCCCGAAGTCGCTCTTATTTTATCGAGCGGACGCTGTATTCCATCATAAATGGACTCGATAAGTCCGGGAGCCAGCTCTACAGAAAGCGGTTCGCCTGTGCTTTCAACGGGTTCGCCGGGGCCAATGCCTCCAGTTTCCTCATAAACCTGTATTGAAGCGAGGTCGCCACGCAATTCAATTACCTCACCTATAAGCTTCATATTACTTACACGCACAACATCGTACATCTTGGCATCAGCCATTCCTGTTGCCGTTATAAGCGGGCCTGATACTTTTTTTATCGTTCCCATTATTTACTCCTTAAATCTAAATATCAAAATAATATGTTCTGTCCTATCGCTTTTTCAACATTTTCAACAACCTGCGCCATTGATGCGCCTGTTGATTTACCGCCTGACGGTATAGGTATTATTGACGGATAGGCTTCCGTTTTATATTTACTAACAGCATCTGCGCAGAGTGGATATACTTGCTCAGTTATGAATATAACCTTACATCCGCCCTTTGCAAGCTCGTGAATTAGCTTTGACGCTTTAACTCCGTCGGTTTCAGGATATACGCCTATGCCTACTGCTTTTGCTATAAGTATGCTATCTCTATCTCCAATTATAGCTATATCGGGTATTTGATTCGTTCCGTTCTTTTCAGACATAAAGCTCACGCAGCCTTTCCCTAATAACATCAGCAGGCAAATCGTTTCGTTTAGCCGTTACAATCAGCCTTACGCACTTTGCTTCCTGCTCCTTTGCAAGCATAAATCCGAGTATAGGCATCATCGTGTCAAGCTCTTCCTTATGCTCCTTTACAAGCGATAAAAGATAATTATCCCTTGCTTTTTCATATATCTGCGCACTTGGATTCTGTTCAAACTGCTGATAAGCGCTCTTTGTCGGAGAAAGCTTTTTAACTGCCTCTAACAAATCATCATCAAAGAATTTAAAGAACTTTTCATGTTTTATATCGCCTTGAGGCAGTAACAGCTTTTCAAGCATTTTCTTATCGCCTGAAATGTTTTTAAGCCTTATAAACGTTATGATGTTATCATAATCCGCCATTGCCCTAAAATATGTTTTCGCAAAATCATTTCCTTTTTCAAGCGCATATTCTATATATGCTCCGTCAAGAGTTACAGAAATAAGCTGTGGGTCTTTATCCGTAAAGAACGAAAGCTCCAAAAACGTGAGCGCATTTTCTATAATTTCCGGCAAAAAATCGTATTTTGCGTTCTTAACAGCATCGGCTAATTTGTTCGTATCATAAATTCCGCCCTGCGCAAAAGTAGGCTTTTCACCACTTTGAGTAAGCCTCAATTTCAATAACAGTTTAAGGTTCTGTATATCGTATTTGAGCCTGAAAAGCGATATGAACTCGCCTGCGCCCTCTAAAAGCGAATCTATCTCATCATACGTTTTAAGAAGTTCATTTTCAATTATCGCTTCACCGTCATCAAGTGATTGACTATCGCTGTCCTGACCGTAACCCGACTCCGATAGGAAACGCATTACTTCATCTTTGCCGCTTTCTGCAAGCCTATCCATTTTTTCCTTAGAAATAAGCTTTTTTTCAAGCGCCCTTATCCTTGCAACAGCAAATATCGCATTGGGTTTTGACATATCAAAATCCCTCCGTATTTAACTTATTTAAATAATATATCGGCTACTTCGCCCTCAAAATCATCACGCACATCATCAAGAAGTGACTTAAATGAACAATCAATCTCATAAAGTTCCGCTTCAAGTATGAAGCCGCTTGAAATTCCGTCATAAACCTCGCCAATCGTCAAGGGTTTATCAAATGCCTTATTAATTGTCGGAAGCACCTTTGTAAGCGCATCTTTATCAGCTTTTGACGGCCTTATAACTTCGCCGCCCGATGCGTTGTTTTTTGCAAGGTTTACGAGAAGTTCTCCACGCTCATAACCTGAAAGCGCTTCGATTCTTTCAAGCGCCTTTTCAAACACCTTATCGAGCATTGAACGCCTTGATAGAAGTGAATGTTTCCTCGCTTCAAGCTCCGCATTTGTCCTGTACGATTCAAGAATTGAGTTTGTAATATCGTTTATTTTTTTGTCTGCATCAGCGTTGATTGATTCTATTTCAGAAGCTGTTGCCTCAAATATAGCTTTCACATCAAGCTCGCCCTGTTCCGTTATATTCTTTGCATCAAGCTCTGCTTCTTCAATGATTTTGTCGATAAGCGCCTGTGCGTTTTGTTCATTATTCTGCTTATTGTTCATAATAATAGTCCCACTAATTATCCAACATTTATACCGCTAATCATAAGGAATGAAACGAGCAATGCAAGAATAGCAAATGTTTCTACCATTGACGGAAGAATAAGCGCATTACCGAACTTTTCGCCACGCTTTGCGATAAGGTGGATACTTGCAACTGATGCCTTACCCTGGAAAAGTGCTGAAACAAGACCAACAACAGCGAGCGGAAGTGCGCCAAGAAGAAGCTGCAATCCCTGTTCAGCTGTTACCATAACGTGTCCGCCACCAATAATTCCTACTTTGCTTGCGAGTACGAATGCAATAAGCAATCCGTAAATACCCTGTGTTGCAGGGAGTGCCTGAAGTACGAGAATGTTACCGAAGTTATCCTCTTCAGTAAGGTAGCCTGCGCCAGCCTGACCTGCCCAGCTTACAGCTATTGCGCTTCCGATTCCCGGAAGGATTGATGCGAGTGCAGCACCGAGCGCTGCGTATACAAGACCGAGTTCCATAATAATATTTCCTCCTGAAAAAATTTATTGTTTTATTATAATTTAATTTTTAACGTAAGTATTTTTTGTGTTATAACCAAGCGGTTTAAATTCTGTACCGCCTGCCTCATAGAACTTGCCGAAAAACTCAACATATTGAAGTCTTGCGGCATGAACGAAACAACCGAGTGCATTTATAGCAAGGCTGAACGTGTGCGCAAATACCATAACTATCATCATAAGCACGAATCCGAGTATTCCGCCTACGCCCTCACGAAGCATAGTGCCGAGCTGATTCAAAACTACTGCAATTACACCGCTTGAAAGCGCCAACGCAAATATTCTTGAATACGATAAAATATCGCTTAAATAACTCGTAACGCCGTACAGCTCCTTTACACCGCCTATAAGCCTTAAAATAGGATTTTTCTTTGCCCTGCCCGCAAAGAATACAATAAGGAATACGCCGAGCAAAAGCATTGCAAGCCCTATATTCTTTACATTTTCTGCAAGCGCATATATAAGTACACCGCATATGAGCAGAACCCATGATATATCATCAAATATTGCGCCACCTATATCCTTGTTCTTTATCCTATAAACTGCCTGTATGAGCAAGCCGAACATCAAGTGAACAATACCGAGCCCGAAACAAACATACATAGTCAGCATAGAATCGACAGCCGGGTCGAACAGCAGCGGAAAAACGTTATTCGTATGGAATATATCATCAAAATCTATTCCGCAGAACGAGCCCATAAAGAATCCGCAAATAAATGTTGAAAGTCCGCAATAGATTAGAACTTTTATTAGGTCTGCAAATGCACCTCTTGGCTTTTTGAGCTTTTGAATTACAAAGCAGATAATCATCAGCGCAAGCCCATAACCTGTATCGCCAAGCATCATTCCGAAAAATAGGAAGTAAAACGGCGACATAAGCGGAGTTGCATCAATACCGTTAGGCGCAGGCCTTGAATACATATTCGTAACCGCCTCGAACGGCTTTATAATCTTATTATTTTTTACGACAGACGGGGGAACTTCATCAGCTTTCGGGTCGTTAAACTCAACATATGCGCTCTCCGATACTGAACGGACAGCGTCTATAACCTTTTCCGTTTCATCGCTCCTAACCCAGCCTTCAAGCACGAAAACCGACTCAGTTTTCAAAAGATAACTCTTTGATAGCTCTTTTTCAAGCTCTATTGAAACGGCATCTTCGCCCGACAAAATATTGTCACGCTTTAAGCCAAGCCCCTCTAATTCTTTTTCGATTTTTTCAAGCTCTGCTCGCTTCAAGGCTATATCCTTATCAAGCCTTGAAATGTTGTCAAGGGGAGTACCCTTTAAGCCCTTGAACGAAATTTCAGTATATGAAAGCTCTTTAAGCTTTGAAATAACGCTTTCACTATCACCTTTTAAGCATACGAGCAGGAACGCTTTTTCCTTCTCTCCGCCATATATCGTAACGCTTGCGTTTTCTATGCTTTCAAGCTTTTCAATATCCGAGTCCTTAATCATTCCCGTTATATAAATTGCCGAGCGTGTTGGTCGGATATCCTCAAGATTTTCGTCAAGTTCCCTCCATGGTTCAAGCGATTTGATAACGCTTAGAGCCTTATCTATTTCGCCTTTAAGCTTCGTTTTTTCAGAGATTAAATTTTCCGTTTTATCACATATTTCCTTTGATAAAATAAAATCATCACCGAGCTGTTCAAGCGTTTTTTCCGCCTTAGGTGCAAGCGGCGATACCTTGGGCGCATATGCCTTTAACGACTGCGCAGATTTTTTAAGCTGTAAAAGGTCATTTTCCTTTTTAACAATGCTTTGCGCTTCGTCGGGCGACATTTCACCCATAGATATTACTTGAACTGCACTTATTTGCTGAAGCTTATCCATGATTTTGCTCTCCTCACTCCTCATTGCTGCGAGCGTGAGCCTCTTCATAGGAATTAACATAAATGCTCCTTAATATTTATTTATTTGAAATTGCGTGCTTTAATATAACACCAATAGCCTTATCGTAATTTGCCGATGAACGCCTGTAAACAGCATCTGTTTCCTGCATTCTCTTCTTCTTTATACTCTCAGCAAGCTCTTCGCCTTTCTTGTGCGCAAGCTCCGTTTCCTTCTTTATCCTCGCCCTGCTTTTTTCCATAGCTTCAAACGCTTCAAGGCGAGTTTTGCTCGTTGCAGCAGCTTGCGTTTCACGAACAGCGTCCCTTGCCTGCTTACGAATAGCCTGCGCACGGCTTTCAGCTTCGGCTACCCTTTCAATTATTGATGACATAGAATCTCCTCCATATTGTCAGTAATATTATCACATTATCTGTGCGTAATATTCCGCACATTATCGCATTTTAATATTATTGTGAATATTTTACCAATTTTTATTATGTTTTACAATAGATTTTATAAAATTTTTTTCAGTCAATTCTTAACAAATGCACAATTTTTAAATGTCTTAATTAAGATATGAAGAAACACACTTCTATTCTTTTCAAACAATGCAAGTATAGGTTGAAAAATTCTTTAATTGATGTTAAAATATCATTATGAAAAAGTTAGATGTTAAAAAACTAAATAATATGCTTGCCATTATATTGTGCGTATTGTTTCTCGGAGTTTATATCTATTGGCTCGTGACAAACAATTCTAAATATGAGTGGTATTCAGTAGTTGCAGGTGCAGCATCGTGTACGCTGTTCCTTTTGTGCGCTCTAAAATTCGTACCAATGCTTACTAAGGCATGGTCAAAAGACAGCTTCTATTCGGGCGCAGAACACAAAACTCCGTATGAAAAAATAGCATTGATGTTTTTGATAAGCAGAATTATAATATTTATTCTGCCACTCGTGTTCAATGCGATTTTTTCAAGGAACACCTCCTATTACAACATATGGGTTCAAGGTGATTCACCGCACTATATAGATATTGCAAAGGAGTGGTATGTTACTGAGGGAGATGCAAAGTTCTTTATCGTATTTTTCCCGATGTATCCTATTCTTATTAAAGCATTATCGTTCATAACGGGCGAATATTTTATTTCGTCAATGCTTGTTTCAAACTTATGCTCATTTGTAGGGTTCGTGTTCGCATATAAGCTTTTCATTTGCGATTATGACGAAAAAACTGCATGGAGAATTATGCGTTATATAATTTTCTTCCCTGCTGCATTTTTCCTTTCATCGCCTATGAGCGAGGGAACATTCTTCATGCTTACAATGATGAGTATGTATTATTTAAGAAAACGCAATTATTTTATATCGTGCGTTATCGCTTTTTTTGCAGCGTTTACAAGATCACTCGGAGTTGTGCTTTTAGTTCCAATATTTATTGAACTCGTGTCCGATTGCGTTCAATCAACTGATAAGAAAAAGTTCATTAAGTATTTTGCCTGCCTCTTTATCGTTCCGTTGGGAACGCTCGCATATTTGTATATAAATTACAGCGTGTGGTCAAATCCCATGCAGTTTACTGTTTTCCAGTGGGAACATTGGCATCAAAAGCTCGGTCTGTTTTTCAATACTATTGCATACCAGTTTAGGTATATGCTTTCATATATTGATAAACCGAATTACAATGCGCTGTTTGGAATTTCTATACCTAACATACTCGTGCATATATCATCGCTTTTTATCATGTTCTTTGCAGGCAGGAAAAAGGGAATGCGTGCATCGTATTATGCTTATTTCCTCGCATATTTCATAATCGCAATAGGTACGACATGGCTGCTTTCAGGTCCACGATATTTGCTTACGTGCTTCCCGCTTATAATAGGTCTTGCACTTATTGCGGATTCAAAGAAAAAGGATATTGCTATTTCAACAATTATGATATTGTTGCAGGTGGTTTATTTCGGACTTTACATTGCTAAAATGCAAGTATATTGATATTATTTAGAAAATTAAGGAGAATAATTATGAAAAAGATTTTTATTGTTGTAGATATGCAGAAAGACTTTATTTCAGGTTCATTAGGTTCGACTGATGCTCAGGGAATAGTGGATAAAGTTGCTGAAAAAATAGAGGAAGAACGCAAAAATGGTTCTGAAATAATATTCACACTTGACACGCATTATGAAAACTATCCCGAAACGCTTGAGGGCAAGAAACTGCCTGTTTCGCATTGTGTAGAAAATACAGATGGTTGGAAGCTTGACGAAAAGCTTCAGCCGCTCGTAAAAGACGAAAAGGAGCTTGTAATAAAGCCGACATTTGGAAGTGTTCATCTTGCGGAAGATATTCTTAAAAACAAGGTTGATAGCGAAACAGAAATCGAGCTTTGCGGTCTTTGCACAGATATTTGCGTTGTATCGAATGCGCTTTTGCTCCGTGCGTTTTTCCCGAACACGCGCATAACAGTAAACAGCGAACTTTGCCGTGGCACGAGCATGGAAAACCACAATGCTGCCCTTACAACGATGAAGTGCTGTCATATTGATGTTATATAATATAAGTTATGTTAATTTCAAAGGCAAAATTTTCTGATATAGAAAGAATTGAAATAATAATAAAAGAAGCTCAGCGCTTTATGGCGGATAACGGAATAGATCAATGGCAAGATGGTTATCCGTCAAGCGATATTATAAAAAACGATATAGAAAAAGGTATCGCATATAAGCTTGAATGCAATTCAAAAACCATAGCATATTTTGTTATAACAGATGGGGTAGAGGAAAGCTATAATAAAATCTATAACGGCAAATGGGCTTGTAATGGAAAATATATAACAGTTCATCGCCTTATGGTATCATCTGATGCAAGGGGTAGTGGAACAGCTACTAAAATTATAGATTTTGTAAAGGATATAGCAAAAGACAAATCCGTAGATTCCATCAGGGCAGATACGCATAACGATAATTTTCCGATGAAAGGATTGCTATTAAAATGCGGTTTTAAGGAGTGCGGAACTATATATCTCACCCGTGGCGGAATAAGGC
>CADBRR010000080.1 GCA_902797145.1 uncultured Eubacteriales bacterium
CTTTCGAAAAAATATCTTCTCTTATTTCATACTCTATTCGTATTATTCTTGATGGATTACGCCTTTGTAAAACATCCTCATTGATCTTATGGTATATAACAAGTTTATTTTTTTCATCGGATGCCAGCCAACTAATTAACTTTTCCCACCATGCCTTATCAGAATCTCCTATTGACATTCCAAAAATACACACTACATGACTTTCATCTAGTATATGATCCACTTTCTGTATTTTATTTTGCCCTATACGTGTATTTATTCTAGATTTAATAAACGTATCAAGAAATAAAGGATTGGTTTGTAGTCTTGCGTTATTAATTTGCGATTCATCATTCACTGCAAGTATTGCTTCCATTTCAACTGTTCCATGAATATGAGAAACATTTCCTAAATAAAGAGTGTTTTGATTATTATCTCTTTTTTCATTTAATGCGACACTAATATCTCCTCTAGCATTTACCTCTTCTTGTTTGGTAATTGCCACAATTCGATCTAGTACATTTGTATAATTAAAATCAATAAATTCAAATCTAATAGGCTTGTTATAAACTAAAAGAGTATAATTTATTGAAACCTTATTGGTTTCATTTAAATCTTTATCAAAATATACCAAACTACGGATCAGTTCAGAAGAAATTTTTTCTGCATTTGTAAAGTCAACCTTTGTTTGTTCGTTTTCCAAATACTCCAAAAGTAAATTATCAAGTTCTTCTTTATCATCGTAAAATCTATTTTCTTCACCTTCTGGAAGTTGTTCTAAATTTTCCCCCAAATCCAATTCTAAATCTGACCAATTCATATCATCCTTTTTTAACCAATTAAGAATGATATTACTTTCTTTAGCATGATCACAAAAATATGGATAGAAATCTTTATAAGTTGTTTTTAATCCAAGATTTAAATCAAATCCATTGCCAATAAAAAACGTAACAACCATTAAAAAAAACTCCTATTCCACTCCTAATGCTTTAAATACTGCATCTTCTGCACTGTTATAGAAAATCAAATTAAAACAACCAATTAATTCTGGTGGTACGGATCCTAGATCAGCTGCTGAAGTAATTGGTAATAAAACCTTCTTTGCACCTGAATCCAAACATACCTGTAAACAATTGGCTAGCTCATCCACTTTGATTATTGATCCACCAATACTAATTTCACCAAGTACTGCAGTTGAACTAAGCACTGGTTTATTCAAAGCAATCGAACATAACGCAATCATCGTTGGTAATGCTAATTTTTCAGTAATACCAATTCCCTGTAAATCCTGATAGTTGATATTGTAATCTTTGGTAGCCATGCTAATAGAACCACTAATTCGTTTTCCATTTGCCTTTAAATAATTAAATGCCGTATTTGTTGCTTCCTTTGCACCACGATCACTACCAATTCCAGTACAAGTTAATTTTCCATTTCCCGCTAACATTTGACTTTCTAAACGAAAGACACCAAGCATGCCACTTTTACCTCTAGATACAGTATATACTTGACCTGGATTACACATGCCTTCAGGAATCAATTTTCCAGCACCTTGTTCTGGTACTGACACAAACTTTTCTTCAAATGTTTCATTATCAATGTAGGAAAAATTCACATCATAAAATTCCATTCCACCGAGTTTCTTTAATTGTTCTTTAACACGACGTCGCATTTCTAATGAAATTTTTAAGATTTCTTCAACATCTTCTTTTGTATATTCACCATTCGGATATAGAAGTTTGATGTAGCCATCCACCATTTTTCTTACCGCAATGACATCTCTTTGATTTAAATTTTTTCCTAAACAAAAATAGTGATCCAATGCATCACCATATTGTTCTTTTCGCATTTCACGAATCCAACCCGCAAGATAATCTGTAATAAAACCATAGTCATCCGTAAAATGTTCTGGTCTAAACTTCGGTACTTCCCATCCAGGTAAGTAACAATGTATACGATCTAAAAAGGCAGTATCCGTTCCCATTTCTGGTGGAAATGGATCAAATAATGAGGAAGTTTTCAAAAGTACATCAACACTTTGATTGATATTTCCTACAAATACCATGGAAGCTGATGCTGCTTTTTCTTCTTTACCACGTGCAAAAGAACCAGAAGCCATATAATCCTTCATAATCTGAATGCCATCATTATCTTTAAATTTGATGCCAGCTACTTCATCAAAGGCAACACAATCCCATAGTCCAACTAAACCAATGGTCTTTCGACTCATGTTGTAGAAAAGATTTGCGACTGTTGTTTGTCCACCAGACACAAGAATACTATTTGGCGAAACTTCTTTATATAAATAAGATTTACCCGTTGAACGAGGTCCCAATTCACATAAGTTAAAATTATTTTCAACCAAAGGAAGCATACGCGTTAAAAGCAACCATTTTTCACGATTATTTAATTCATCCGGTTCCATACCAATCGATCGCATTAAAACATCCATCCACTCTTCCTTTATGAATTGATTACGACCAGCCTTTAGATCATCCATATCCACTCTAGGAAGCTGAATCGGTGTCAATTTACGAATACTAATAGGCGACATCGTATTTTGATGTTTTCTTTTTGAATTTACATGCTCTCCATTCGATATAATGATATCTGGAACCGACTCTTCGCCATAATCATATTCCAATTGCACAATACACCAAATACCACCACAAAGTAATCGATCATACTTCTCTGGATATTCTGCGCTAATAGGAATTCCATCTTGGCCTAAATTCGAAAAAGAAGCCTCATATTCATCATAACGAAGATTTAAATTCACCGTTACCATATCGATAATGGTATGACTTCCCTTTTGACGTAATTTCGATAAAACCTTTTGTGCTTCATCTGGACGCACATAATTATCAGAAAGAATACGC
>CADBRR010000081.1 GCA_902797145.1 uncultured Eubacteriales bacterium
ACATATTCACTACCTGAACTTTCTTCACTATCCATATCGTTTTCTTGCTCGCTCCCTTCGAGCAATTTTCTTATTTTGGATAATGTTTTACTTCCACATATGCCATCTTCTTTTAGTCCATACGTTTTCTGGAACAAAGTTACGGCATGATGACATTCATCCCCGAATACGCTATCAACTTTTATTGGAGCCGTATCAAGTAAATCTTTCATTATAAGCGCATTTAATGCGCATTGGAGCCAAGCAACTCTGTCATCCTTGACGAGAGGCTTTTCATATCTGAGCGTTATATCAGGTTGCTTATGCGACTTGTAATCCACAGAGTACGAATCAGCAAGCGCTTTTTCGCAACAGAACAGGCAGCTCAGGACAAAAACTACAATTAACCAAATTACACCTATCCCGACAGTTTTCCTTATCGGAATATTCTTCAAACATTTCAAATACATAAACTCATTTACTCCTTTGAAATTTGTTTTATATATTAAGTTTTATCCTGCTTTTTACGTATTGCTATAAAAACTACCCTCCTTCTTACTAAAATTTGCCCTGCTTTAGTAAAATTAGCAATACAAACTCCTTGCCCTTATAATACCCAAATGTGCTTAACAAGTCAACTATTTAAATTAATATATTATTTTGTAACTTTTTCAAACATATCGTATAATATCAAGAAATATTCTATCCTTTCGTGATTTACCGCCTATCTCGTTGAGCTTTGCTCTGCCCATGCCACGAACGCTTATAACATCGCCTTCATTTATTTCCTTATCCCTATGCGTGCAAAGAACGTGGTTTACGGACACATAACCTGAATCTATGACTTCGCACATCTTTGTTCTTGAAAGCGAGAAAGCGTTTGCGGCGACAGCATCGAGCCTTAACTGCGATACTGTGCAGGAAATATGCTTTTCATTGAGCTGTGCGCTTTTGACCTCGTTTATATCAATAAATTCTACATGGACGGAAGCTCTGCCTACCGAAACGAGATTTTCCTTTATAAATTCAGCCATATTTTTGAGCGCAACAACTGTTGCTTCTTTGCCCGAAATTATTATATCGCCTATGAACTCACGCTTTATTCCAAGTCCAAGAATTGCGCCAAGGAAATCCCTATGCGTAAGTTCTCCTGAAAAATGGGGACAAGTTATATGAACTGCGCCCATAATGCTATGTCTATCGAGCTCATCTAAATATGACGGTAGATATGCGATTAACCGCCTTTCGGCATCGGGATAACCTCCATCAAGCACATATTTTGCGCCACGAGAAAGCGAAATTGCCTTCAACTGCTGTTGTGTATCAAGAAACTGCGAATATTTTAATATATCGCTGTTCTCGCTTTTGAGCCTTAACTCCGTAATTTTTTTATCAAATAATTCCATACTAATTATCCTTATTAAATTAAATATCATTTTTAATAAATTATACAATAAAGCAATATCGTTTGTAAATACTGACGATGTTGCAATATTCCCTTGTTTGTGCTATTATTTAATAGGAATCTTTATGGAGATGTAAATAAATCTATGAATGTTAAAAATAAAACTTGTACTGCTTTGTGCGTCGTGGCTTCAATAATGTTTCTTCTTGCAACAGCATTTACGATTTTGCAGATATCAATAAACAACAGGGAGTATTTTAGGTCAAGGCAGGCGGAGCTTATGACGCATTTGCAGACCGGTATGAGCCAAGAGGACAACTTCGATGCGTTTATGCGAATGATTGATTATATGGAGGGCAGAATTGACACTATTCAAGTTGAAAAAGAGGTTGACGGGGTCGTTCGTGAAGTTTATAACGAGCAGGAAGTTCTTCATATGATTGATGTCAGGAATCTATACAAGGCTTGCGGAATAGTAAGATTTGTGTTCTTTGCCCTTAGCGCTGTTTTAATAATAGTTTCAGCGATAATCGTTAAAAGCGATTTTGTAGATGTTTTAGCACGTGGTTATATCATAGGGGTTATAATTCTACTTATTATAATAGCTTGTCTTGGAATATATGCCGCTATTGATTTTGACTCGTTCTGGACATCATTTCATAAGATTTTCTTTACTAACGATTTGTGGTTGTTTGACTATTCAAAGAGCCTTATGATTAGAATGTGCCCGCTTGAACTGTTTTCGGGTATAATTGTGTTCTTTACCGTTCCATTTGTTGGAATTATGGTATTGTTTCTTATAATAGCTATAATAATTAAACGCAGGAGATATAAAAATGCAGAATCTTAAAATACTTGCAATAGAAAGTTCGTGTGACGAAACGGCAGCAAGCGTTTTGTCAGGAGGCAGGGAAGTTCTTTCAATGGCTGTTCATACTCAGATACCTATTCATATGCAGTATGGCGGAGTTGTTCCCGAAATAGCATCAAGGAGTCATGTAGAAAGGATAGGTTCTGTCGTTAAAAATGCGCTAAACGAGGCGAATATGACACTTGATGATATTGATGCAATCGCTGTTACATATGGTCCCGGCCTTGTAGGCGCTTTGCTCGTAGGTGTAAACTATGCAAAAGGGCTTGCGCTTGCAAAGAACATTCCGCTTATAGGTGTAAACCATCTTGCAGGTCATATTGCGGCAAACTATATAAGCCACAGCGAACTTGTTCCTCCGTTCGTGTGTCTTGTAGCTTCGGGCGGTCACAGCCATATTGTGCTTGTTAAGGATTATAATACGTTTGAGCTTTTAGGAAGAACTCGTGACGATGCGGCAGGCGAAGCGTTCGATAAGGTTGCAAGGGTTTTGGGACTCAATTATCCCGGTGGTCCACTCCTTGAAAAGCTTGCCCTTGATGGCGATAAAACAAAGTATAAGTTTAATGCCGGGTTTAATTCAAAGGATATACTCGATTTTAGCTTTTCGGGAATAAAAACTGCTGTTATAAATCTTATGCACAACGCACAGCAAAAGGGCGAAGATATAAATAAAGCAGATGTTGCTGCTTCGTTCCAGAACGCTGTTGTATCTACGCTTGCTGAAAAGTCGGTTAGGGCTGCTGTTATGAGCGGTACGGGCAAGCTTGCACTTGCAGGCGGCGTTAGCGCAAATAAGGCGCTTCGTGGCGAAATGGAAAGGTTGAGCAATAAAGCAGGAATTAAATTCTATTGCCCAGAATTTAAATATTGTACGGATAATGCGGCAATGATTGGCAGTGCAGCTTACTATGCCTACGCTTCGGGAAGGCGTGACGAGCTTTCGCTAAATGCAAATCCAAGCTTGCCATTAAATAATTGTTGATAAAAATATGCGGTAACGAATTATGTTGCCGCTCTTTTTTTTAAGCATTAGTGGAACAAGTTTTTTAGGCTTGTTTTTGGGGGATATTGAATAAATAATTAATCATTTCAAAAATTTTTTTCTTGACACAAAATATCCTGATGCTTTTTATCACATTCAACAAAATATTGCGATAATAAGTCAAATAACAAAATATATTGTAAAAGTTAGTCTGATTTTCATTGGAATATTTATTTATTCACACTATACACAGGTTTATCCACAGGCTGTTGAGGAATTAGTTTTTAACAAATTGTGGATAAGTTAAAAAATTCCCTGTATAATGACTTTATTCTGTGGATAACCTTGTGGACAATGTGGATAACCATTATGAATAAGGTTTATAAAGTGGATAAAGTTAGACCTGTCATATGCAAAAGTGCAATGTGAATATTATAAAATTCAGCATAAAATTTATCCTTAAAAATAGAATATTAATATCATAATTAAAAGGGTGAATGTATGGAATTTAACAAGCGTGTCGCAATAGTTGATGCATTTATGGCAGTTATTTTAGTAGCGTTGATTTTCGTTATTGCAAATGGGCAGAAAGACTATTCAAAGCCTGTCGTTAAAAATATGATAACGGTCGTTGTCGATGCAGGGCATGGCGGTTTTGACGGAGGCGCAAAGGGAACGGATACGGGAGTTATTGAGTCGGGACTGAACCTTGAAGTAGCAAATAAGCTTCGTTCTGCGCTCGAAAAAGAGGGGTTTTTAGTCATTATGACAAGGGAAGATGAGAACGCAATAGGTTCTGATAAAAGCGCAGATATGAAAAAGCGAAAGGAAATTATAAACGGCGAAAACGTCGATTATGTTATAAGCATTCATATGAATAAGTTTTCGGATAGGGCAGTTTCGGGACCTATGGCGTTTTATCAGCAGGGTTCTATCGAGGGCGAAAAGCTGGCGGTCGCAGTTATAAACGGAATATGCGAAAGCGTTGACAGACCTAAAAGAATAGCTAATCCGGGCGATTATTATATGATAAGGGAAAGTCCGGCAGTATCAGTTCTTGTAGAGTGTGGGTTCTTGTCAAACAGTACGGATGAAAAACTCTTGCAGGACAGCGAATATCAGGATAAAATCGTTACCGGTATCGTTAATGGGTTTAAGGAGTATTTGGGTAAAGGCTAAAATAAATTTAAAAATTGATAATATATTCCCTGTAGTATAGCAGGGATTTTTTATATTTTCTAAAAAATATTGCACAGATGATTATTGTGTGATACACTAATAATAACATTTTCAATTATGAAAATATATCAGATAACTTTTGAAATCAAAAGATATTGATACGTTTCATATTTTAAAATGAAAAAAATACGGGAGGTAGTAAAATGACTACAAAGAAATTCATTTCATTTTTGCTTGTTGCTATCATGGTAATATCAATTATTCCATTTGCAGCGTTTGCAAAGAACAACAAACTTTCAGAAAATAGAGAACCTGTTTATGATGGAACTGGGATAACTTCTATTATGACAGTATCGACAGAAGAAGGTAAACCGGGCGAATATGTTGAGGTCGGAATTTTATGCGAAGATGCCGGAGATGTTATTACAGGCAAGCTTTTTATAGAGTATGATTCAGAATCACTTGAAATAGAATCAAGAGAAGATATTAAAATAGGAACAAGTTTTGAAAATGCTGATTTTAGTTATATTCCAACTGAATACGAAAGCGGAACAATAACCATAGAATGTGCATCATCAGGCGAATATGAGCTCGAAGATGGCGAAATGTTCATAATAAGATTCCACATTAAAGATAATGCGATGAAAACATTTGCAAAAGTGTACATTGATGCTGAAAAAACATTTGCAAAAACACTTTCGGGGAACAAGGATTTAGTATTTGTAGATGGCGGAGTAAATATAGTATCTGATGATGAATACAAAATATACAAAGTATCATTCATTGACGGACTTACTAATGAAATAATTGAAACTCAGGAAGTTGAACAGGGCGGGGCAGCAATAGCTCCGGAAGCTCCTATGCACGAAGGTTATATATTCATGGGCTGGGATAAAGATTTTACAAATGTAACTGAAAATATAGTTGTAACGGCAAGATATAGAAAAGTTGGAACAGCTTTAATAACGGTATCAACAGAAGAAGAAAGACCGAGCGGATATGTAGAAGTCAAGATTTCATGCGAAGATGCTAAAGATGTTTATAGCGGTTTAATGTTTATAAGATATGATTCAAAATTACTTGAAATAGAATCAAGGAAAGATATTAAAAAAGGAACAAGTTTAGAAAATGCTGATTTTAGCATTGTAGTAAATAATAATGAACCGGGAACGATAATGATAGCGTATACGTCAGAAGGAAAATATGAGCTCCAAGACGGCGAAATGTTCATAATAAGATTTCACATTAACGATAATGCGCCGAGAGCATTTGCAAAAGTGTACATTGATGCTGAAGAAACATTTGCAAAAACACCTTCGGGAAACAAGGATTTAGTATTTGTAGATGGCGGAGTAAATATAGAAGCTGATAGAGAATATGAAATATATACAGTAACGTTTATAGACGGACATGACGGAAATACAATTTCTATTCAGCAGATTAAAGAAGGCGAAAGCGCAGTAGCACCTGAAGTTCCGGTTCATTATGGTTATACATTTACAGGATGGGATAAAAGCTTTGAAAATGTAACAAGCGATTTGACTGTTACGGCACAATACGAAATTAATGAATACACGGTAACGTTTATTGATTATGATGGGACAGTGCTTGACGTGCAGAAAGTAAAGCATGGCAAGAGTGTAGAGCCGCCAATGTCTCCTGAAAGAGAAGGATATAAATTCATAGGCTGGGACAGCGATAGCGATTATATAACAAGTGATATGACAATAATGGCGTTATATATGTTATATGGGGATGTAAATTGCGATGATTTTATTGATAGCGCAGATGCAACAGCAATATTGAGAGTAGTTGCAAAACTCGATGAATTTGAAGTCGACGAAGATATTGCAGATTTAAACCATGATGGTATAGTAGATTCAGCAGATGCAACAAAGATCCTACGAGTAGTTGCAAAACTTGAAACACTGTAAATTAAATATTTCTATTATGGGCTCGCTTTATGGCGAGCCATATTTTTTATATAAACAATTTTAAAACTATTTGATATAAAATATAATTCAAACATTGACTTTAGTGGATAAATTAAGTAAAATATTAATGTTCAAATATGATACAAAAGAAATTCGTAAAACAACTAAAAAGATAGATAATTAAATGTAAATTCATTCTTACCCAACAAAAAATATATATTTTACAGAGTTTCTGTAATCTAATAAAAAATAAAACATGGGAGGTCATAAAATGACTATGAAAAAAATTATAGCATTAGTGCTAGCTGTAATTATGGTTCTTGCGGTTATACCTTTTTCTGCATTAGCACGGGTAGAAACTACAAACAAGCTTAATGCTTCAAGATTTGCCATCACAAAGGAGCAGCAGGCAAAAACAATGAATGTTAGTCATAGGGATACAAAGACATTCATTTACATTAATAACAATGGTGAAGTGTTCTCAGATGACTTTGATGGTGATCAGTGGTCGGGTGAAGGCTGGCACACCTACTACACAGCAGCAGATTATACGTGGGGATTCTACTTCATCGATGGTGATGTAAAGTCAGATAGAGCTATCGGTATCAAAGGTACAAATACTACAGAGCAGAGCGAAATTATTTACTCACCTGAAATAAATCTTACAGGTATATCAAATGTATATCTCAGCTTTGCTTATGAAGTTGATGATGTTAAGAACTCAAACTACATCTTATCAGTTGTTATGACTGAAGGCGATGGTTCAAACGATGTAAGAACAACTATTGCAGAAGTTGAACCTGCTTCAAAAAGTAACAACAAATTTGGCGAAGTAGATGTTAAGATTCCTGATGAATGGTGCAAGTCAGGTGTTCGTTTCGGCTTTGAATATGCAGGTAAGAATGGTACAAACGTACTTATCGATAATGTAAGAGTTGGTACATTGATTGACAACCCTGATCCTGTTATCAACACACCTGTTTATGCTTATGATGCGATCGACTTTGCTTGGACAAAGTTTGATGCAGATAAACCTGAAGATGTAAAGGTTCTTGATCAATCATCAAGCGTTTTTACAGCAGCAGATTATGCTTACGGCACAATCTATGGTGTGAGCACTGATTATAAGCTCATGTCAATTGACCCTGCAACACACGAGGAAAAGTATCTTGGATATACATTCAATGAATATGTTACAGATATGGCATTTGATTATTCAACAAACAAGATGTTCTTTGCTGTAACACGTACAGAAGGCGATTACTCTTATTCAGATCTCTATGAAATGGATATCTCTGATGTTGACCATAATGTAAGAAAAGTTTGCCCTTTTGAAATTATGAATGATGGCAAAGCACATGGTGTTTATGTAGATGGTATGGCATTTGATAAGAATGGTAAATTGGTAGTACTTGCTCCTCGCTCATTCTTCCTTCTTG
>CADBRR010000082.1 GCA_902797145.1 uncultured Eubacteriales bacterium
AATAATATATGTTCTTAGGAACGAGGGCTATTCCTCCTTAGCTCAGTCGGTAGAGCATGCGGCTGTTAACCGCAGTGTCGTTGGTTCGAGTCCAACAGGGGGAGCCAATGAGGATACCATTAGGTATCCTTTTTTATTATGAATTAGAAAAACGAGAGAAATGCCTCTCGCTTTTTATTTATCATCTTTGAGCCGTAAAGTTATATCGGGTAGAATGACAGCGGATTCAATATCGTCCTCAGCGCCTTTCCATGCAACAATGAATCTTACATATGCTTCTATCGGAACATAGCCCTTTTGTTTAAGATATTCAAGCCTCTCCAAACATAACTTTGAAAGTTTTGCAATGTAGATATTTTTTCCATTTATATTAGCAGTAAGGTAGGGGAGTTTTATATTGAGCTTATCAGATGATTTAAGCTTTAAAACATAATTCTTCATATTTTTAAAATAACTCAAAAATACATCCTTATAGCCCAACTGCAATCTTATTTCTTCGGGCATTTCGTAAACCTTATCATCATTGACGACTTTAATATTATCGTTTTTTATTTCACCGAAAATATTTTTGTTAAGATGAATTATAAGGTTTGATTTTGCACGAGTTAAAGCAACATAAATTGCCCTCCGTTTTTCATCTGTATCTATATTAGGATTATCAAGATAAATGTAAACAGAATCAAATTCCCTGCCTTTAGATTTATGAATTGTTGAAACCAATACAGCATCTTTAGCCTGGGTATAGAAATCTTCGTATTTTGATTCCTTTATAAATTCGATTAAATCCGTATAATATTTTGTTTTATTCAAAGAATGAAACTCGTTTATCATGTTAGATACATTTTCGTAACACCAACTATTTTCATACTTCTTTAGCGTAAGCGATTTAGCTTTATCCCATAAATCGTTGCTTATAACGGGTGTTTTTATATATTTATCAATTATTTTAATAAAATAGCGTATTTCTGCAAGATTATATAGATTAAAGTCATCGTTTGACTGAATGAGCTTTGCCTTGACATTATTGTTGCTCAAAAGACCATAAATGCGCAAAGCTTCATCGTTAGTTGCAGTCAAAACACAAGTTTTTCCACGATTATCGTTTGAAATTATATCATCAATTATCGCTTGTTCAAAATACCTTGAACTGTGAATAACGATTTGTACATTGCCATCATCTTCTCTTATTGGCAAAATTGGTGCAAGCTTCATTCGGTTGCTTATATTTGTAACATAGTCATTTGCAAACGATACAATGCTTTTTGCACTTCTATAATTTTCGGTCATTTCGTAATACTTTGCACCGTATTCGGATATTAACATCTGCATATATTTTGAATCAGAACCTCTAAACTCAAAAATGTTCTGATCATCATCGCCAACTGCAATTACCCTCATATCATCATTTGCCATTATCAGCGCACGTACAAGGTTAAATTCGTTTATATCCATATCCTGCGCTTCGTCAATAACAAGCACAGATTTCGTCATTTTTCCTTGTTCTACTTCACCGTTTAAAATCATATCGGTTGCTGCTTTGACTATGTTGTCTGACGCTTCGAGCGTACCGATTTTCCCCATAAGGTCAAAGCAGTAAGAATGGAATGTTTTGATATCCGTTACAAAATGCGCAGCATTGCCAACAAGCTCTATAAGACGCTTTTTAAATTCGCTTGCAGCGGCACGGGAAAATGTTAGCATTAGAAGCTGTTCGTGCTTTACATCTTCAAGCAGCAACAATGATGCTAATTTATGTACAAGAACCATTGTTTTACCGCTGCCCGGACCTGCACCTACAACGATGTATCTTGAATTTTTATCGTTTATAATTTCAGCTTGAATCTCTGAAAGTTCACCAAACAATTTATTGTATTTCTTAGGCGTAATGTTCCTGCTGATTTCAGTTGCACGTTCATCTTTGAAATATTTGTTTATAAATTTTTTAAAGTGCATCTTGAAATAATCTGCTACAAATTCAAGTGCAGCCTGACTGTCCTTCACCATAAGGTTTGCGTATTCGCCAACGATATGAATCTGACGTATCTTTTGTTCATAAAATTCATTAAGCAGTTTATAATCGTCAAGCTTGTAGCGAATCTTATTATCCATAACAAGCCTTTTTATATCCATAGCATTGTACGTTACAAGGAATCCGCCTTCAAGCCTCAATGAACCTATTTTAGATAAATATAACAAAGCATCTTCAATATCTGCAAGATATATCTTTTTGTCCGAAAAATCGAGGCGATGTATTATATTATATCCATTAAATAATTCTACAAGCGAAAACAAAACAGGCGCTTCGCTTTCATCTGTGTTTATAACCTTTCCTGCCCTCATAAATAATTCGTCGAGTACAAATTTGCAGATGTCAACCCTTAAACTATGCTTTGATTTTAAATCTTGGATATTATATGTTAAAGCAATATCAGTAACATCGTTGTCATGGCGAGATTCTGTTATATAATGCTTAGTTTTTAAATAGTAAATAAGCGTTCTAATATTTTTTACAGTAGAACTATTAATTCCCGATTCTATTGCAGCTTCGTTTAGTTTTTTATATGATATTGTGCCGCCGTTTTCCTCGATATAATCAAGCATAAATAATTCGAGCTTTGAGAACCTATCAAGCACAAGCATAGATTTGTTCTGTGTGTCGGATTTTAAAATATATGCTGACATATCCTTTGAGTCCGCAAGGATATTTTCCTGACGCAAAAGATTTACTGAATCAATAACCGTTTCCTTTGGAATTGCAAGCACATCAGCAAGATAATCAACCCTCGTTTCGGCATCATCGTTTCCTGCACGACAAATGCTTTTAGCAGAAATTAGGGACTTGATTATTCTCTTTGATGTTAATTTCATTTCGTCACTAAAATTGTTCGAGCGATTTATTTTAAATACTGCTTCGTCCATATTTTTAACCAATATGCTCGTTGCGTAAACATGAGGTACATTTCGACCCCTCTTTATATATCCTGCATTTTCTAATGCTGAAATTGCAGTTTTAACTCTCGTTTCAATTTCGCTGACAGAGTCATCCCAACCTGCTGCACGTGCTATTTCGAGCGCAGATGAACAAAAATGTGGTCTGCCATGTGACATATCCTTTATTGCTTTCCATATCTGCTGAATTTCACTTACGCTGAGCTTTGTTTGGTTTAACAATATAAAATGCTTGTCAAGGTCGTTATCGTTGAATAAAACGAAACATTCCGCTTGAAGGTGCGGATCTCTTCCCGCACGACCAGCTTCCTGAATGTAGTTTTCGAGTGAATCAGAAATATCATAATGTATAACAAGCCCTACATCCTTTTTATCTACTCCCATTCCGAATGCGCTCGTTGCAACGATTACCTTAACTTCATTTTGCATAAATGCTTCTTGGCTTTTTACTTTTTCAGATGAATCCATTTTTCCATTGAAAGGCAATGCAGAAAAACCATCTTGCAAAAGCTTTTCAGCTATTTCATATGTTCGTCTTGTTCTTGAAACATACACGATAGTAGGGCAATCCTTTTCTTTTATTAGATTCCTGACAGTATCATATTTTTCTTCATCCGTTTCTTTATGAAGAACTACATAATGAAGATTTTCCCTCGTTGCATCTGTCGAGTAAATATTTAATTCAATATTAAGCTTCCTTTTGAAATAATCATATATATCAGTTATTACCTTCTGCTTTGCAGTAGCTGTAAAGCATGATACAGGAATACTGACTCCATTATTCTTCTTGCTTGAAAGCTCTTTTATAAAGTCACCTATGTATAGATAATCTACTCTGAAATCCTGACCCCATGCCGAAAAACAATGCGCTTCGTCTATTACAAAACGAACAACATTTCGTGATAATAACAACGACTCTATTGTTCTTGAACGCAACATTTCTGGCGAAATATACAATAATGAAGCAGTGCCATCTTTTACTTTTGAAATTGCTTCTGCCCTTGAAATAGGATCGAGTAATCCGTTTATTGTTACTGCATCGGATATTCCTGATGATACGAGATTATCTACTTGGTCTTTCATCAATGATAAAAGCGGTGAAATTACAACTGTTAGCCCATGAGCTGCTTCGCCTGCCATTAAAGCAGGTAATTGGAATGTTATTGATTTTCCGCCGCCAGTAGGGAAGATTGCAAGCAGGGATTTTTTATCTATCGCTGCCTGCGTTGCTCTTTGCTGCAATGGTTCGCCATTGTATGTCCTGAAATTGTCATAACCAAAGTATTTTTTTAATCCCTTATGTATGTCAAACATATTACGGCAATACTCGCAGTTCGATTTGCAAGGAGTGTTACAAAGTCTGTATATTATGTTTTCAACATATGGATATGATTTTAAAACCCATGGAGGTGTTATTGAACACCTGTCATGCGTGTTTATAAGCGCAAGTGCGTAGGCAAGTGCTATTGCATGATTCCTTATGAAGTCATTAAGGCTTGCGTTGCTGCATATTTTGCCTCTAAATTCTTTTCTTATTACATTTTCTATATCAGATGTTTTGCTTTTATATCCTATAAATTCGAAAAAAACTTTGAACTCTATTTTGTCATATAACAGCCCATAATAAATGTGCTTCATATTCTCGTTAAGAGAATTAAATGCGTTTATTTCATCGTAAAACAATTCTTTTGCCTTAATCGAGTCGTTCAATGGATTATTTACGCTGTCAGTTTGAATTTTATCATCCTTGAGCAAAGAATGATAAGGCTTCATAGGAAAAAGAAGTGGAGACCAAAATAAAGTGTCTATCGCAGAAATTTCAGGAAAAGAAAGCGTATTCTTCTTGATATAAACGAGATCATGCTGTATAATATTATGCCCGCAAATGAAATT
>CADBRR010000083.1 GCA_902797145.1 uncultured Eubacteriales bacterium
CTGTTCCACTTGTTAGTAAGATAATGGATTATAATAAGTATCGTTATGAGCAGATGAAGAAGGAAAAGGAGCAGAAAAAGAATCAGAAGGTCATTGAGATTAAGGAAATAAGGCTTTCACCGACTATTGATGTTCACGATATGGAAGTTAAAGCTAAAGCTTGTGAAAAGTTTTTGAAAAACGGTGACAAGGTAAAGGTAACAATTCGCTTCAAGGGCAGACAGGCTGCTCATAGCGACATCGGACTTGATGTGATGAATGCATTCTATGAGCTTGTCAGTGAAGTTGCTGCAATTGATCGTGCTGCAAAGCTCGAAGGCCGCAATATGATAATGACATTATCACAGAAGAACTGACGACCGATAAGATAGTTATAATGGCTCAGTCGGGTAACCGACTTGGCGGATTAAATATTTAATAATAAATTGACAGGAGGAAATACCTATGCCTAAGATTAAAACACATAGAGGCGCAGCAAAGCGTTTCAGCGTTACTAAGTCAGGTAAGATCAAGAGGGGAAAGGCTTATAAGAGCCATATCCTTACAAAGAAATCAACAAAGAGACTGCGTGGCCTCCGCCAGACAGGTTTCATTGCAGATGTAGAAGCAAAGAAGATTCGTGAACTTATTCCCTATAAGTAATTCGTAATTTACAAGAATAATTCAGGAATTTAAGAATCGTTTAATAGGAGGAAATGCAAAATGGCAAGAATTAAAAGGGCAGTAAATGCCGTTAAAAAGCGTCGTAAGGTTTTTAAGCTCGCAAAGGGCTATTATGGAGCAAAGAGCAAGCAGTATCGTGCAGCATCACAGCAGGTTATGAAGTCAATGGCTTACGCATATGTTGGACGTAAGCTCAAGAAACGTGAATATCGTAAACTCTGGATCGCTCGTATCAATGCTGGTGCAAGAATGTGCGGTACAACTTATAGCCGTATGATTAACGGTCTTAAGATTGCTGGTATCGATATCAACCGTAAGGTTCTCGCTGATCTCGCAGTTACAGATATGAAGGCATTCAATGAACTTGCTCAGATCGCTATCAACGCTCGTGGCTAATATTTATTCACAATTAATTTATAAAATTAAATCCTTTGCCTCTTAATTCGGCAAAGGATTTTTATTTTCTGTTGCAAGTAAGAATGATTAAATCTATCGTTATTTCATTTATGGGAGCTTGGGATAAAAGCTCTTTTTCTTTAACAGATAAGTTAGCAGTCAAAGGCGACATTGAAATAAAATCTTTCAGATTAGTCTGATTTAATGGCAAAGTATAGGAAATCTCGTCTTGAGCAATTATGTTCATCGCCTCATAAGCGTGCTTTAAAACGTTGTCATTGTCATATGCTTTTGATAGAGTGTTGCGAAGCTCTTTGAGATAATTTTTGCCGGGAATAACTTTTATCAACACTCCATTAGGCTTTAACACTCGAAGAAACTCATTATAACATGCTGGTGTAAGAATATTCACTATAACATCAAAATATGAATCTGCGAACGGCAATGACGATAAATCAGCAACCGAAAAAATGCAGTTATTATAATCAGTTGCTCGTGCTATCGCAGATTTTGATAAATCAATACCAAAACATATGCTCGATGAAATACCACTTGCAATTCTGCCGGTGTAAAAACCTTCACCACAGCCTGCATCGAGTATCTTTGCTTCAGGAAACGAAAGTTTGTTTGTAATAGAAATAATTTTTTCGGCAATATTGTCATAATATCCACTTGAAAATACATTTCGCCTTGAAAGAAAAAGATTTTCACCATATAATGCTTCGCTTGATGGTTCGTTTAATACAACAAATCCTTTCTTTGAAATATTGTAACAATGCCCAGAGTTACATTCGAGCGACTTGTTATTGATATGAAGCTGTGACTTGCATATCGGACATATAAAAGCTTTATCGCAGTGATTTATGTTTTCAATGAAAGTATCAATTTTCTTCTTTAACACTCTGATTCTCCTTATGATTCATCAAAAGTTCAAATATGGGATAAATCTTGCTGCGGTCACCACTTGTACAAAATTCAACACTTGCATTTCCATTGAGATTCGTAAGCCCATTTGCTTCAAGAACACGACCAAGCTGACGAACAGTTGCAGCATTGCCATCATAAAATGCACACTCACCTTTAAAGTTTGATTTAGCATATCGCTCAATTGCGGATTTTATGAAAATATAATGCGTGCAACCAAGAACTATTCCATCTATCTTCATTCCATTGTATTTATTAAGTAACTTATAGAGAATGTCGTAATAAGCTTCGGGTGCAAAAGTTCCTCTCTCAACCATTTCAACAAGCCCAGGGCATGGAACATTGATTACACGTGAAGGATCGGGCATTCGTGACTGCAAAGCCTTGTATCGCTTTAATCTCGTTGTTGCAAGCGTTGCCATCATCAATATTTTTCCGTCACCAGGCTTCTCGCAAGCAGGTTTAATAGCAGGTTCAAGGCTTATTATTGGTAAATCAAGTCGTTTATCGTCTCGAAGCGCTCGTATAGATGCGGCAGTAGCTGTGTTGCAAGCAAGTACAACAGCTTTAACACCTTTTGATACAAGGTAATTTACTGAATCAAAAGAAAGCTTTGCAATTTCGTCATCGGTTTTGTCACCATAAGGTGCGTGAAGATTATCCCCGTAAAATATGTAGTTTTCATTGGGAAGTATTGAAACAGCCTCACGAAGTAAACTAATACCGCCAAGTCCCGAATCAAATATTCCTATAGGCATTTCTGACATATAATACCTCCAAATATAAATCACAATAATATTATTATATCAATTTCAAAAATAATTGCAATAAAGTAAAAGAAACAAATAATTTTTAAAAATTTTTTATGCAAATTTTGTCGACAAAACAGGGAAAAAATGGAGTTCGGAAAAAATTTTTAAAAAAATTTTAAAAAAAGTGTTGACAAAGATGTGGGAGTTGGGTATAATAAACGAGTCGC
>CADBRR010000084.1 GCA_902797145.1 uncultured Eubacteriales bacterium
AATTATATCGAGCTTTAATGTAACAATCTTCTCATCTCTGTTCATAAAAATCATCTCCCTTTATGTATATTATACCCTATTTCAAACTATAATTCAATATTTATAAATCACAATATCAAACTTTGTCCCTTTATCAACTTCCGATTCAACCTCGATTTTACCCTCGTGCAAATCAATAATTTTCTTAGCAATAGCAAGACCAAGCCCGTTTCCCATACCCGAATGTGACTTGTCCGCCTTGTAGAACTTGTCGAATATATGTTCTAACGCTTCTTTGCTGATTCCCATACCCATATCAGCAACTGTTATAACAGTCATTCGCTCATTATCAGTTATTCTGATTTTAATTGGCGAATATTCAGGCGAGAACTTTATCGCATTATCAATAAGATTTATCCACACCTGTTCCATAAGCTGCTCGTTTGCATTTATAGTAATTTCATCGCAATCGAACACGAAATCAATCTTTTTCTTTGACCACTTGGGTTCCAAAATCGCAATAGTTCTCCTCAACTGCTCAGAAACATTGTAATCTGACCTGTCTGTTAAAATCGTTTGATTTTCTATTTTTGAAAAATTAAGAACGTTCGTTGCAAGATTAGCAAGTCGTTCGGATTCGCTAATAATCGTGTCAAGATATTCTTTGCGCTCTTCCTCGCTAAGGTCGCCATGCCTTAGCATTTTGGCAAACCCTTGAATGGAAACGATAGGCGTTTTGAACTCGTGCGAGAAATTATTGACAAAATCGCTCCTTAAAATTTCAATACTTTCAAGCTCCTGCGCCATATGGTTAAAGGAATCGTTAAGCTCCTTAATCTCGCCGGGAATTTTAATATTTATTCTCGCCTTGAAATTTCCGTTTGCAAGCTCATTTGATGCCTTAATTATCTGCCTTATAGGTTTTAGAGGAATTCTGCTGACAACGAACGAAATTACCGAGCCGATAATAACACTCATAAACACGAACAACAATATCGAAAGCATAATTCCGTCACTTGTTTTAGGTTCACGGACGAGGTTGAAATAATGAATGCCCCAGAAACAGATAAACGCTATAAGAAGCGTTAAAATCATAGCCACAAGCGAAATTACAGAAAAGAACAGCGTAAGCCCGAACCTTGAGAACTTTTTGTTGTTTTTATTGCACTTGTCAATCACACTTTTTCACCGCCTTGTAACCTATTCCCCTTATAGCAACTATCTCAAATTCCGGATAATTTTCAAACCTTTTTCTGAGCCTGTTTATATGAACATTAACCGTCGTATCGACCGATTCAGACTCCATGCCCCATATCTCGTCCATAAGCTGAATGCGTGTAAAAATCTTATCGGGATATGATAACAATTTGTAAAGCAGATAAAACTCTTTTTGGGGAAGAGTTTGTTTTTCGTTTTCACGACTAACTGTCAAAGAATCGTAATCGAGCGTAACCTTGCCGACAGTGAGCTTTCGTTCGTTCACAATTTTTGCACGGCGCAGAAGTGCTTTCATACGAAGCAGCATTTCCTCTTCATTAACCGGCTTTGTCATGTAATCGTCAGTGCCTACAAGGAATCCCCTGTACTTGTCCTGCGGAAGCTGTTTTGCAGTAACCATAAGAATGGGCAGGTTGCTGCCACCCTCCCTTATCGTTTCACAAAGCTCATAACCGTCCATAACCGGCATCATAAGGTCTAAAATCATAATATCAATATGCTGAACATCGAGCATATCGAGCGCCTCAACTCCGTTTGACGCATGGAACACCTCATAACCTGCGTGCGTCAGTATAGCTTTCATAAGCTTTGCCGTATTTTTATCATCTTCAACAACAAGTACCTTGAACATAGAATCACCTTTAAATGAATAATACTTTAATACCAGTATATCATAAAAAATAAAATATAAATTAACTTTTTACCCATAAAGAAAAAAGCAGGGTCAAAATCCCTGCCTAAAAATTTCTTTTTATCAATCCTCTGCAAGCTCCATAAGGATTTTAACCGCATCACGCGTATCAATAACCTTATTGTCATCATAATCTGCACAATGAAGCTCGCTTGCATCAAAATCACGCATTTCAGCCATATATTCAAGAATTGCCACAGCATCAAGCGTGTTTATGTAGCCATCTCCGTCAATATCGCCTTGCGGAGCAGGCTTTTCACCCTCCATAAAATAAACCTTAATATTATGATTTTCCTCTATGAACGGAATCTTTATTCGCTCCGTTTCGCCTATTCTGTAACGAAGCTTGCCAACCTGCACTCCATCAACAAGTATCTTGTCAATAGAACAGCCATCGCCCGGAGTTATATCATAATAGAAATCATCTTCACGATACGCAAATGAATATCCCTCATCGGTAATTGTACCGTTGCCCGACTTTTCAGCAATTAACGTAAATACGTTGAGCGGTCGCTGTTTTTCGCAGTTTACCTTGAAAGTATCCGTATTCATCGCATAGTCTGTAAGCGTTACATTTACACTCTTGTGATTTTTAACATTTAAATTAAGCTGAGATATTTTGCCCTGAATATCCTCTTTCATATTCTCTGAATATATCTCTTTTCCGTTTTCATCAGTAACATTTATGTTTGCAATATAATGATTATCTTTAAACATTATAGTCAAATCATCACCGTCAAGCGCACTCGCTATAAGCTGAGGCTTCTCTATATCAATATAAACCGGGAACCCCCACGATTTTGACGATTCCAACTGTTCGTGCTTATCAAAATCAAGCTCTGCGCTTACTTTAAATTCTGCCCAATAACTATTTTGAACTTTCGAAAGTTTGCCTACAAGATTAAACTCTATACCATTAGGCTTGTCGTCGCCTATGTGGAATGCTTTTCTAACGCCTTGCTGAGCGTAACTAAAATGAGGAACTCCGTCACTATCTATAATCGTAATAGAAACTTCTTTCGCATTTCTCATCAAGTAAAAAATAACATTGTTGAACGAATCGAGATTCCCATCACCGTTAGGACTTAATACTGCATATTTGAGGTCATAGCCTGCATCAATATCAAACGGATTTACACCGGGATATACACGTGTATTGCCTATTGATGTGTAAATTTCGCAAAGCCCGAAATCAGGAGCTTTTCTGCTCTTGTCATAGAATATTTTATCGAACATAGGCTGGCTTGTCCAATCGCCATAGAAGCCCATAAACGGAACAGATAAATTCCTGCCGTATCGCTCGCTTAAAGTTATAAAACCCTCTACAAACATTCCGTTTTTGAACTGATTTAAATATTGCCTGTCAGAGTTTGAAAGCGTAATTTTTATATTAACTTTCTTTTCGCTGCCAGCATCGACAGTTACGCTGCCTGTGCCTTCTACTTTGGGCGATAATCTATACGGATACATCGAAATATAACCTGCACCCTCAGAATGCGTTATCGTGTCAACCGATATGTTATACGTCATCTGCTCTTTGCTGTAATTGTGTATCGTAAATTCAAGATTGTAAACGCCTGTTTTTTCAACATCATCGTAAAGCTCAATCTTTGATTTTCCGTTTGTACCCGTTATATATGCGTTAGCCTTTTGTGCGTTTTCAAGATTGATAATTCCTGCACCCTGCAAACGAGGCGAATACGGAACAGAATTTCCACCGGTTACCGGTGTCGCTGTCGACATAAGCACATTTTCCGTCATAGAAGCAAGCTGACGCTCAGAAATTCCTATTGATGCAAGATATTTGCGCATTATAGCCATTGCGCCTGCAATATGGGGCGTTGCCATACTCGTTCCGCTCTTGTAACCATAACCCGTCTTTGTTGCAGAATATATATATCCGCCCGGAGCACTCAACTCAGGCTTTAAATTCAGATCCGCTGTCGTTCCCCATGATGAAAAATCCGATATAGTATAATTTAAATATTCAGCCTTTGAAATCGTCTTTTTACCGGAAGAAGCAAGCAATTCAAAATCCGACTTTGTTATCGAAACGCAAGGGATTTTCCTATCAAAAATATCCATTGAAAAATTCTCATCACTATTGTTGTAAACAATAAGCCCTACTGCCCCATGATTGTATGCCGTATCGGCTTTTTGAGAAAACGTTATGCCGCCTCGTGATACAATAGCTATTTTTCCGTTTACATCAATGCCGTTATAATCGCTTTCTTCGCCTGTTCCGTCAATTATAACATAATCTTTTGAGGAAATGTTTTCAAACCTATTATAAATGCCTGTATCGTCATAGTTAATCGTCGTGCCATCTTCAAGCGTCATAACTAAATTACCCCTGTAATTTGAATTTTCAACGCTTGCAACAGCAGTCGTGCTTGCATATGATGAGGGCGAACCCAAAACGCCCAAGTCAGGCTCTGCCATGTCTATAAGCCCAGCATGATTGTTTAAATAACCGAAATTATAATCGTTTCCTGCCGCAACAGCTACGCTAATGCCGAGCGATTCAAGCCTATCGTATACTGCCATAAGTTCAGGCATAGCGTAATCATATGTAAAACCATTCTGAGTGCCAAGGCTCATGTTGATAACATCAACACCGAGAATTGCACAGTCTTCAAGCGCAGAGAGCATAAAGCCGAAGTTTGTCCCGGCAGTATTAAATATTTTCATAACAATAATCTGAGCATCGGGCGCAACACCCTTTATGTTGCTTGCAGAACCTGCCGCAATGCCGGCAACGTGCGTTCCGTGATCGCTCAAATCCGCCTCGTGCGTTACATCGTTGTCCTTTTGTGAATAATCATATGCAAACGGAATCTTGTCAGATACATATAAATTTCCGCTTGCGTGAAGAGAAGATGAAATTGAATTTATGTAAGATTTATTAAATTTGAGCGTTGATGATTTAGGCGCAGTCTGAAACATAATATGGTTTGGCATAATGCCCGTGTCAAGTATAGCTATCGCCGTTCCCGAACCGCTAAAACCCTTGTTCCACATATATGATGAATATATCATATTGTTGCTTTTAGTAAGCGAAACATCATAGCTCGGCGCAACAAATACATCTTTGACGCCGGGGATTTTCCTTATATCGTCAAAAGATGATAAATTGCATTCAACCGAAAATCCGTTAAGAAGATATGTGTAGCTGTCAAGAACCTTAATATCGCTTGAAAAGCTTGAAATAATATTTGCCTGATACGATTTTAAAGAGTTTGAATATTCTTCATATCCGCTAATGTTGTCAAGCGATTTTGTCGCATAAATATCAGCAATAGGCGCTTTTTCAAGCACTACTATTGCTGTAACTTTTTCATCTGCATTAGCTTCTGCTTCTCCCAAAACAGGCGGGAATATGCCTAATACAAAAATAATTGTAATGATAATACTAATTACCTTTTTCATTCTCTACCTCCGCTCTCCCCCATTTTTAATTATATAACAATTCTTCAATAATTTAAAGACCGATAACAAAAAAATCAGCAGCTAAAACTGCCGATTAAAAACAATCAAAATTCGAACGCAGGCATATTTTTAAAAACCCATATGAACTATAAATCTCGTATTAACTTATATATCCCGGTATATTTACATCACAGATTTATGTCCTAATTTACCCATAGTTTTTTAATATGCATGATTTACATGAAGATATTTAGTTGATGTTATATCTACATTCACTATATGATTCATAAACACACTTTTGATAGAGTCAGGTAGCTCCTCAAAACGCAAAGGATTAGAAGGAGATGAAATTCTAACATATTCATTTGCATGGGCCACATCATCAATTACTGCATCAAAGCAGAATATTCCCCTTTGTGATAGCTTAATTGCATCATTAATAAGAGAGTTATCTTCATAACTTGTTTCTAAAATCTCAGTCCCCGTTCTTTTGAGTTTATTCATAAAGAAATCACAAATTTGTTCGTTAATTTCGCGACTTTCACAAACAAACCCAGGAACATTAGCACAGCCTGCTGTTGTGCAAGCAAAGATCATGCCATTAGTATCAATACCAAACCACATAATATCCTCAATCTGTAAATCAAAAACGCTATATTTCATGATTATGAACTCCTTTCTATTATTTCAAAAAGAATATTAAATCTTTGCAAGGAAAACAATATTACGATTAACAAGCTATGCACGTTTTCGGCACATAATCGACCATGAACGATATTAAAAACATAGAAATTGTAACGATAAATAAGCTATGTGACAGACTTTCCATAACCGTAACGGATTTTTTCAACGATGCATTTTATTTAAGGCGCTTGAACAGTAAGTAGATTGAATAATCCCCGATCATAAGTCGGGGATAAAATTATATAGAACAATTCTGTCGCTTTTCTATTTAAAATTGCAAAACAGGTATTCTTCAATCATCAGTTTTCAGTCGGAATAGCGATATATCTTCGTTCTTCATCGGTGCATTCTTCATCGCGATATACAACTATGCCATTATTGCTTATCAGTGCATAACAAAGCCTGTTGCTATCATAATTTGAATTAGATAAAAACTCATCAGCAGTAAGACCTTTTTCGCTTATATCTTCAAACAGATAATCAATAAATACGATGTATTTAGTAGCTGATACAACATCAAAGTCCTGTTTACACGGGATATAAGCCTGAGCAAGCATAGGACTGTATCCATTAAAAGCGTGAACACATCCACATTCGGGACACTTCCATATAATTAGATAGTCGTCATCTCCATCAAGAAGATACCTTAAAATCGGCTTGTCAGTTTTTGAAAACATGTTCCACAGCTTCATTGAAATAGCTGTATATTCAATTCCGCTCGGCTCGTCATTGTAGTGGATACCATACCCACAGTTGTTGCATTTTAATGATGCCATATTATCACCTCCTAATTGAGCTTGTAAATTTTTCCACGAATCCAGAGTTCCAGCTTTCCGGTAACATATCCTTTGCGTTCCGCACTAAGAAAACCTTGCTTCATTACTTCGTAGATAGACTCTTCAGATATACTGCTGTCGTGCTTAGAAAGAATCACAACCTTTCCCCCTCTGTGAGTATCAGCAGGATATCTACTATCGTCGCCATGTATTTGCTCAAATGCGTGTTTAAGTTTGCCTTCGACATTATCAGGATTCATTGTTTCGAGTCCTTTGACTTCAACATGCTGTCCATCAACAGAAAGATCAGCACGTCTTTGATTTTTCTTTTCCTGTAAAAATGCAACATACTTTCCTTCAGCAATATACTGTTCGGCAACAGCAATAGCGTTCTTATCTTTGACTTTATGACCGCCGGTATCATAATAGCACTTATCTTTAAGCTTTCCGCTTGAAGCTCCGTAACCGCCCATTATCCACACCTCACTAATCTGCGCATCTGACTGAAATTAAGAATAGGTACTATTCTCACACCGGGATACTTTGTGTTAAGCCATTTGGGATAATTTCCGCATATTACCAAAGCATAGGGTTTAAGAGTGTAGACCAAGGCATCGACTCCACCAATAAAAAGTCTTCGTGCTTCAGGGGCAGATAGTGTACCGTTTGTGGTAATCCAACAGTCGAATTATGTGGTAATCCGTCAAAGCACCATTCCCAAGTATTCTCACCTCCAAAACCGGCTGTTGGAATTATGTTGGGATTGAGTTTTTGCATTGCGTAAGCCATTACCCTGTTACGATAACAATTTCGTATTTGAGTTTCTTCCGGAATATCTCTATAAATACTAAAATCTGTAGAGATAAGACCTGCGACACTGCTAAAATAAGTCTTATACTTCCAAAATCCATGCCAAAATCTCTCAAACATATTATCGTCAACGAAGCAATGATACCAATGAGATATCCTATTTCTGTCAGACATCATATAATTGATGGGCAAGGGCATTGTATCGGGGATATACTTTTGCGGCAACAGAACAGGAAAACTAAATTTACCTGTATGTTCAGCATCACTTGCAAGAATATCACCAAAGAGATCATACTGAAATTCATATAGATTTTTTATAGCAATTCCTCCTATCTTTTGTTATATTTATCAGTAGACAAAGTCCCGGGAATATGCTATAATAAATCTGAAATAGTTGTGCATTATAGCATAATTGGGAACGCATAGGCTGATATTGCGCCAACAGTATCGTGTGCCTGTGCGTTTTTCTTTGTCTTCAATATACAATTATAAAGGATCGCATCTTTATATTGTATAATTTATAATAGTACAATATATTGTGCTGTCAATAGTATTTTTACAATATTTTGTGTTTTATTAAAAAGAGTTAGTACTTAACAGTTCAATTAGCGGCTGTTCATATTCAAAAATCTTATCCCCGTATCTTTCTCTGCGTTTACGTACATTTTTTATTGCATATCTTGCTGCCTCGTAGCTAACGCCATGATCTGAAATTAATGTAAGTTCATCATTAATATTGGCTTTTATTAAATACGGTACCGGACACATAATATATCTTGCAAAATAATCAGCCATATCATCATTATATTGGCTATCATCGGGATCGTTATTCACATAATGTTTTATCTCGTGAAATATGGAATACCTTTGTCTTTCTTTTGATTCCACCATATCATTATAAAAAATAGTCGGAGGCGTACATTTAGTTTTCGGAGAGAAAAAAGCATCCGAAGATTTTATCATGAGCAAAGCACGGTCTTCTACCGTATATGAAGAATAAGGAACTAATTTTAGTCCGAGTTTTCTGCAAATATCCTTTTCATCAATTGGAAAAGATGTAATATTATAGTCAATATAAATATCAATTACCAACTGAGCCATCTTATCATAATCATTACCGCCCCAATACATTTATTCTACACTTCCGAGAATCAAAGCAATCAGCTTGTTCTTTTGTTCTGCTGTCAAAGAACTGCCATTTCTCGCAATCGCTGTGGCTATCTCTGTATAAGGTTTAAGCTCTGTTTCCACATCATCATTGAGCAGATACTCTGTAGTTACGTTTAAAGCTTTTGCAAAATTAATAATAATATCCAAGCGAGCAGACCTCTCTCCATTAAGATAGCGAGATACTGAAGCTTCTGTAATACCACTTAGCTGAGATAGCTTTTTTTGGTTTATACCTTTATCAGCCATAAGCTGTTTCACTTTATCCTGCCATTTCATAAAATCGACTCCCTTCTTTAATTATTATATATTACCATTTTGCAACTGTCAATATACGAATTGAAATTTTTTCGAGTAAATACTATGCCATTTTAAATCAAAATTCGAACGCAGGCATATTTTTAATTATCATACGCTCTTCTTTTTAAATACGCTTCTGAAAAATTCATATCCTGCATTTGAATCCTCTATAATTACGCAGTCAGGCTTTGAAATTTCATTTGGCTTATCGTTATAGATCGGATAGAACTCGCTATATAATCTTTTTGTACCTTGATATTTATTTCCTGCCTTGTTCTTTATTCCATATACTTCATTTATGCTGTAAGGCAGATTGAACAAACTATTTCTTCGGCAATTTAAAGTTAATTATATGTTTATTGTAAGTTAATTTTCAGTTTTTATTTATGTTGTAAAATTTGAACCATTGAAATATAATAAGCTTATATAATTTATTCGGAGGGCATATATGCTTCAGATTAAGAATATTTCAAAACAGTACAGAACAGGCGAACTTGTGCAGAGGGCGCTTGATGATGTAAGCGTAAACTTTCGTGACAACGAATTTGTAGCAATACTCGGTCCGTCAGGTTCGGGCAAAACAACGCTTTTGAACATAATAGGCGGACT
>CADBRR010000085.1 GCA_902797145.1 uncultured Eubacteriales bacterium
GCACATGAGCAATAACAACAATAACCAGTCACAGAATGACCAGAACAACAGATAACAAAATCTAATATTAATATATAGGATTCCCGAAAGCGCAAGCTTCCGGGAATCTGTCTTTATCAAGCATTTACTTTAAAAATATCATCAATTATAAAATGCCAGTCGTTATTAAAAATTTCTTCCATATTATCGAGGTTTTTGCCGAAATATATCATACCTAATACCGCTGAAAATCTGCCCCAGTAATCATCTCCTGATGTTTTATCGAGCCAATGCGACATCTCGTTTTCGTTCTTTTCATACATGGCAAGCGTCATCGTCTTTTTCGCCTCGTCAAACTTTTTATTTATATCCTCGGCGTTCCAATCAACTTTAAACGAATCCTCTGCGTATGAAAGCAGGCTCGTTATTCCATCATCATATACCGAATATGAAAGCATTTCATAATACGAAAAATCATCTTCGTATGGCGTTGTTATGCCTACGCACCTGTGCGCAATTTCCTGAGTGAGAATATTCCTTACCACTTCAACAACATCATAATCATATTTTACATATGATGCAAGCATTCCCATATCTATAACCATATATGGTTTATTTTCGTGTAGCTCAAAGAATGCACCATATGAACAGCCAACGGATAGAATTACTTCCATATCATTTAATATGTTCGCATAATTTTCTTTGAAAAGACGAACGAACAATTCTTCGTTTTTAACCTTGAACGACTTTAAATATGAATTTATTCGTTCGTATACTGTTTTGATTATAACCGCATTCTTCTTATCAGGCGCATTGTAACCGCCTGAGCTTTCAAATATCCACGAATTTTTTATTTCCTTTCCGAGCAGGAAATCTACAACTATGCTATCATCAATTTTCATAATTTTCCCTTACTTTGAGCTTGAAACAGTTACGCCTGTTCCCGACATTGAAATATGTATCGTTCCTATTTCGTCTGTCCTCAACATCTCAATATTGCGGTCGTTAAGCGCCTTTACAGTTTCCCTGTGCGGATGACCATAGCTGTTATCTTTTCCGCAGGAGATAATCGCATATTTAGGCGATACTGCATCGAGGAATGCTTCGCTTGTCGATGTGCTCGAACCATGATGGCCAACCTTCAAAACAGTTGACGAAAGGTCTGAAGCATCAAAATATTCAAGAATTGTCTGCTCCGTCTTTGCTGTTGCATCGCCTGTAAGCATTATTGAATCGTTGCCATAACGAACCCTTACAACAGCGCTCCATTCGTTCAAATCTTCATCGTCATAGCTTTCGCCTGCAACTGGTGAAAATACGCTTACTTCAACGCCTGAATCCCACGAAATGAGCTTTGCGCTCTTATCCTCGTTCGTTTCTATAAGCTGAACGTTTACATCCCTTTCATCAAGTGCTGTAAGCATGCTTTCATAGGTCTTTGTCGTATGCGTTACATTTGTAAGATAAAATGTACCTATATCATAATTGTTAATAACATCGTCCATACAACCTATATGGTCGCTATGAGGATGAGTTGCGATAACAATATCGAGTTTTTTAACTCTGTTGCTATCAAGAACAGGCTTGATTTTATCAAAGCTATCACCGCAATCGACAAGCATAGTTTTTCCCATAGGCGAAATAAGCAATATTGAATCGCCCTGACCTACGTCTATTGCATATACTTCAAGCGCACCTGTAAAGCGCATAGGCTGTGAAGATTCGCTTGCAGAGGGTGTTTTTGTTTCTGTCGGCGTCTGCGTTTGTGACTGTGTCGGTGTCGGGTCATTGTTTATTACTTCGCAACCCACGAACGCAAATATCATCAATACAACAAGCAATAACGATAAAATTTTCTTCATAAATCTTCTCCTTTGATTATTTATTTAAAACAATATTTTTAGCATAACAGTTTACTTCTTCAACCGCTGCCTTATAATCTATTGTTTTAAGCTCATAGTTTTCATACAAAATTCTGCCTTGAACCATCGTAAAGCATACATCAGAACCGTTTGCGCTATATGCAACTGCGGCTATCTTATCATATATCGGCTGGAGCTTCGGTTTATCGCAATCTATAAGGATTATATCAGCTTCCATGCCCTCCTTAATTCTGCCAACCTCGCATTCCCTGCCCTGCGCATATGCTCCGTTTACTGTTGCCATTTTAAGCGCTTCATATGCAGGCATTATCGTTGGGTCTAACATTGTTCCCTTTTGGAGCAATAACGACATCTTCATTTCTTCAAATAAATCATGGTTATTATTTGAACAACACCCGTCAGTTCCGAGCGAAACATTTACTCCCTTTTCTATCATTTTCTCAATAGGCGCAATTCCGCTTGCAAGCTTTAAGTTAGATATGGGGTTATGCGCACAAGTAACACCCTTTTCAGCCATAATATCCATATCGTCTTCACTTATCCACACACAATGCGCACAAGTCGTCCTTACATCGAAAACGCCATAGTCATAAAATACCCTTGCAGGAGTTTTTCCGTTTCTCTTTATGCACTCATCATGCTCTTTTTTCGTTTCCGACATATGAATCTGCATAGGAACGTTATTTTTAACAGCTAAGTCCCTCGCAAATTCCCATATTTCAGGAACAGTTGTGTATTCTGCATGGATAGATACGTTAGCCTTTACCCTGCCATCGCCTGCTCCATTATAATTTTTGATAAGCTCAAGCGTTTCAGTAATGCTTCTATCGTTTTTAAAATCAAAGGTCTTTGCATCAAAACCGATTATGCCATTACAAAGCGATGCCCTCAAACCGCAGTTTATAACTACATCTGCGCAATCCGGTTCAAAAAAATACATATCGGAAATGCTCGTCGTACCGCTTTTAATCATCTCTGCATAACCGAGCCTTGCGCCTGCAAGTATCGACCTTTTATCAAGCCTTGCTTCAACCGGAAAAACCTTATCAAAAAGCCATTCATTAAGCGCATAATCATCAGCATAACCACGCATGAGGCACATCGCAGTATGCGCATGAGTGTTAATAAGCCCCGGCATAAGAATTTTGTTTTTACAATCTATAACTCGCTTTGCGTCTTCTTCAGGTTCAGAATCTGAAACATAATCTATCATTTTGCCCTTTATTCCGACAAAACCATTCTCAATAACACGATTTTCATCGCACATAGTGATTATAGACGCATTTTTAAAAAGAATATCAAACATACATTATCTCCAATTACATTATGGATATATTGTACACGATTTTCAGCTTAATTGCAATTAAAAAAAGCAGGTTCAAGACCTGCGTTAGATTTTATTTTTTACTAAACGAGAGTTTATTGCTTTAACTATTTCGTCCTGCCTTGAAAAGCCATTAAAAGTATATATATCATATTTTGTATAAATCATAAGCTTTTTTCTTGACAATACCGCCCTATCAATATCAGTAAACGAAATATTAAAATCATAATTACTTGTAGCAAGGCTCGAAAATTTTACTGCAACTCCGTTTACGCCATCGTCATTTATACATATTTTAGTTTTTGCATAGGCAAAAATGAGCCTTAAACTCAGCGCAAAGCCAATCAAAAAAACGACAGCAAGCACCAATAAAAACCATTTAAAAAATCCTTGATTGCCTATCTCTTGTACACCTGCTGAATCCCAGCTAAAAAAAAGTGCGCAATGGAATGCCGATTCATATGTTAATGCAAGAAATATCAATGCAAAAATTATCGAAGTAATTATATATTTTGATTGTTTTGCTTCTAAAATATTATTTTCCATTATATTGCCTCTTTATTTTTATATTATTCTAACTTAGATTATACTATTTTATTGCTGTGTTGTCAAGAACTCGATACAAAAATAGCAGGCTTGAAAACAAGCCTGCTCGATTTATAGCTATTTTATTTTAAATTAGCCGATAATATCAACGATTTCAGCACCGATTCTCTTCTGAGCTTCGTTTGTTGAAGCACCGATATGCGGTGTGCATGAAACGTGGGGATGTGAATAAAGAGCTACGTTCTTTGCGGGTTCTTCAGCGAATACGTCAAGGCCTGCGCCACGAATCTTACCGCTTTCAAGACCTGCGAGCAAAGCTGCTTCATCAACGTTATTTCCTCTTGATGTATTAACAAAGATAACGCCGTCTTTCATCTTAGCGATTGTTTCTTCGTTAATCAAGGGCTTACCGTCGATTGCAGGAGTATGCAATGAAATGAAATCTGAATTTGCAAGGAGTTCGTCCATTTCAACATACTTCATCATATCGTTTTCGACTCCTTCAACATGGAAGATATCATATGCAAGAACCTTCATGCCGAGAGCCTGACAACGTCTGCCAAGAGCCTGACCGATTCTGCCATAACCGATGATACCAACTGTCTTGCCGCCGAGTTCGATTCCCTTGTAAGCTTTCTTTTCCCACTTGCCTTCACGCATTGTGTGGCCAGCGATGCTTACGAAACGAGCTGCTGAGAACATATGTGCAAGTGCGAGTTCTGCAACTGCATCTGAGCTTGCTCTCGGTGTATTTCTAACTGTGATGCCATGATCTTCTGCATACTTAACGTCGATATTATCAACGCCTACGCCGCCTCTGATGATGAGCTTCAATCTGCCGCCTGCAACTGCTGCATCAATGATAGGTTCACGAACCTTTGTTGCTGAACGTACTACCAATACATCGTAATTCTTTACTTCTTCTTTGAGCTGGTCTACTTCATAGAACTGTTCTACTACTTCATAACCCTTTGCTTCCAAAGCTGCTCTTGCTGACTTATCAATACCGTCAGTAGCCAAAATACGCTTACTCATAATTATCTATCTCCTATACTGTTAATATCTGAAAATATCTTAAACCTGATTAGCTGTTAGCCTTTTCAAAGTCAGCCATGAACTTAACAAGCTTTTCTACGCCTTCAATGGGCATTGCGTTGTAGATTGATGCACGCATACCACCAACAAGACGGTGACCCTTAAGGTTGCTCATGCCGGCTGCTGCTGTTTCCTTTACGAACTTAGCATCGAGCTCATCATTGCCTGTACGGAATGTAACATTCATCATTGAACGGCTGCCTTTCTTAACTGTTGCATGGAACATCTTGCTTGAATCAAGGTAGTTATAAAGCATTTCAGCCTTCTTCTTGTTGATTTCCATCATCTTTTCTGTGCCGCCGATTGTGTCACGGAGCCATTCAAGAACGAGCTTGCATACATAGATTGAATAGCAAGGAGGTGTATTGTACATTGAATCCTTCTCTGCCATTGTCTTGTAGTTCATAAGAACAGGTGTGCAGGGGAGTACATTGCCATCGAGCAAGTCTTCTTTGATGATAACGATTGTCAAGCCTGCGGGAGCCATATTCTTCTGTGCGCCTGCATAAATCATATCGAACTTTGTTACATCAAACGGTTCGCTGAGTATGCATGATGACAAGTCAGCTACGAGCGGTACCTTTCCTGTATCCGGGATATAGTTCCACTTTGAACCATAGATTGTGTTGTTGAAGCAGATATGTACATAGTCAGCTTCGGGATCGAGCTTGAGTTCGTCCTGCTGCGGAATATGATCGAAGTTATCGGCTTCTGTTGATGCTGCGATGTTTACTTCACCGTACTTCTTTGCTTCCTTTGCAGCTGCTCTTGAGAAGTTACCTGTAAGGATATAGTCAGCCTTATGGTTCTTTGTCATAAGGTTCATAGGGATAGCTGCAAACTGGAGTGTAGCACCACCCTGATAGAACAATACCTTATAATTATCGGGAATGTTCATAACTTCACGCAAAATTGCCTGTGTGTCTACGATAATCTTATCATAAACCTTTGAACGGTGGCTCATTTCCATTACGCTCATGCCTGAACCCTGGTAGTTGAGCATTTCATCTCTTGCCTTCAAAAGTACTTCTTCAGGAAGCATTGAAGGACCTGCTGAAAAGTTAAAAATTCTGTCGAATGCCATTTGTGCAATCTCCTTTACATCTCATTATTTGATAATTAGTTCGGCTTGTCGTTCAATTCCGTGCAATGCCGTATATTGGTATTATACTCCATATTTTCGCATATATCAATCTCAAAAAATTATATATTTTTTATTTTTACCGATTTATAAGCAAAAATAGTTATTTTTTCCGCAAATTTCGGATTATTCCGCTATCTGCTTCCTGAACGGATCCTCTTTCTCTTCAAAATCATCTATTGACTGATTAACTCTTAATATATTGCCTTCCACCATCGACTTTGAAAGCTCAAGATACATTACCTGCTTATTTTCTTCAACGCATTTTTTGAATGCGCTCATAATAATATTTTCAAACAACTGTCTTGTTTCGTTATTAATAGGATGCGTACAGTCCTTGAACACACCTGTTTTAGCACGTCTTGACGGCATTCCAAGGAAAAGTCCCTCGTTTTCTGAGTCGAGTATCTTGATATCATGAATAGCTATCATACTATCAAGCGTTATACTTGCAAAGCCGAGCAGTCTTGTTGCCGAATCATACTTCCTGTTAATTTTTACACTTGTGATAATCATACGAATATTCCCCTTATAAAATTTAATTTCTTTTGCAGATCTGTTTCGATCAAGAATACAAATAATATGTATTGAATTTGATTAGTTTAATCGTATTATATCATTGTTTTTAAGATTTTACAAGATTTTTTTGGTTTTTTTTGTAATTTTTATTATAACTGGCATTGTTTTCAAAAAAAAATTTATGTTTTATGTTAAAAATATTTGATTTTTATATGCAATGAGTGTATAATAAAATAAAGTTTTTTAGTTTTGAGGTACAATATGGGTAATTTTGTTAATCTGTTTTCTGAAATAGGAAAACTTAACACTGTCATGCTCCACAGACCGGGTATTGAAGTTGACCAACTTATCCCCGATTATCTTGAACGTATGCTTTCGGAAGATATTCCTTATCTCCCCGAAGCTCAGGCAGAGCATGATAATTTTGCACAAGTCCTTCGCAATGCAGGCGCAAACGTTTTATATCTTGAAGATTTGTTCATTGACGTAATGAGCGTTGAACAAACAAGGCGTTCCTTTATTGAGGATTATCTCGTTATGGCAGATGTACAGGCTGAAAGCCTTAAAGATGTTATTCGTGAGTACCTCACAGGCAAAACGCCGAAGGAATTGTTCTATGAAATCTGCAAGGGTATAAAGAGAGTTGATCTCAAGGATTATCCCAATCCTCCCCTTCCACTTATGGTGAAGGATGATTATCCTTTCTTCACAGATCCTGTTTCATCAATGTATTTTACTCGTGACATTAGCATCTGTATTGCAAACGGTATGATAGTCAGCTCAATGAGTATGCCTTTCAGAAGAAGAGAAGGTCTTATCATGCGTTATATTCACAAGTATCATCCTTTCTTTACAAAGGACAATACGCCATTGTGGTATGATTACAATCTTGGCTACAACGTTGAGGGCGGTGACATACTCGTTCTTTCTGATGAAGTTCTTGCAATAGGTTACAGCCAGCGTACATCGCTTGGCGCAATTGAAAACCTTGCAGGCAAGCTCCTCAGGAACGGTTACAAGAAGATTATCGTATTCAATCTTGGCAAGTCAAGAAAGTATATGCACCTTGACGTTCTCTGCACAATGATTGACTATGATAAGTTCATCGTAGCTCCGCAGGTTGCTTCAGGCGTATTTGATGTTTATGAGCTTACACTTGATGCAAACGGAAACCTTCGTGCTGAAAACAACACAGGTTCTGTTGCTGATATATTCAAGAATGCTCTCAAGCTCCCCGCAGTAGACCTCATTCAGGTTGGCGGTGGCGATCCTATGATTTCTGCAAGAGAACATTGGAATATGGGTTCAAACTCACTTACAGTTGCACCGGGCAAGATTATAACATATGAACGCAACGAAGTTACAAACGACTTGCTCGTAAAGCATGGCATCGAAGTTATGACTATCAAGGGCACAGAGCTTTCAAAGGGTCGTGGTGGTCCTCGCTGTATGAGTATGCCTATCAACCGTGACAGCATTAAATAATTTTAATATCTAATAAATAATTTAAGAGGTCGGTTCAAGCCGACCTCTGTTTTTATAACTCTTTTTCAAATTCGCTTATCAAGCTTTCATAACGCTGTTTATCGACAACATAGCTCATACCATGCGCTGCGTTCTTAAAAGTATACAGCTTTATTTTGTTATTTGCAGCGTAAATTTTCCTGCTCATATCGCAAGGGACGAACTTATCCGCCTCGCCATGAATTATCATAATAGGCACTTTCGCATTCTTGACAGCGTCAACGGCAGTTGCACTATTCAGCATAAATCCGCCGAAAATCAATGCGCCAAGCCACAATATTGGATATAACAAAGTCGCAGGAAGCTTCATATGCTTCAATACATGGCAAATAATTTCTTTCGGGGACGAATACGGACAGTCAGCGGCAATGCCGACAACATTTTTAGGCAAATCAAGCTCCGATGCCATAAGCACGGTTGCACCGCCCATTGAAATTCCATAGAGAATAATTTTCGTATCTTTCCCGAACCTTTCAATGCTATATTCACACCATTTCAGACAATCCTTGCGTTCCTTAATTCCGAATGTAATAGTATGACCTTGACTTTCGCCCTGCCCTCTTTCGTCAACGAGCAAAACGTTATGAGATGAATTCATAAGGCTCACAGCCCCGCCCGAAAAATCCCTAACAGCGTTTGACCTATAACCATGAAAGCAAATTGCAAGCGGAGCGCCATCGCAAACATGATAATATTTGCCTTTGAGTTTAAGTCCGTCAAATGATTTAATTTCAACTTCTTCATACTCAATAGAAGCGATATTATCAATCATACTTTTCATAATTTCGTTATACGGCAAATATTGACTTCCGCTTGGCAGGTTATACAAATCATTTTGCTTGCCAACAGGCGAATAGAAAGCCATTTTATAAGTTATGAAAGCGGCAATCAAGATTAAAACAACGATTATTGTAATTATTATATAAATCATAATTTTCTATCGAACAGCGTACTGTTTTTGAGGAAATCCTCAGTTGTTTCAAAGCCGAGTCTTTTAATAAGTTCAATAACATAAGGATTATCGGCAGGTGTATCAAACGGAGCTTTATCCGCATAACGCTCTACATTCTTTTTACCATCTTCCCTATTTATTATAGCCTTAGGTCCGCCAACGCAACCGCCGACACAGCCCATACCTTCATAGAAATTCGCATCACGCTCGCCGTTTAAAATTGCAGTTATCATAGCCCTGCAAGCAGGAACTCCATCAGCGACCTTCGATTTAAGCTCGATTTTTCTATCGGGATTGATTTTTTCAAGCGTCATTTTAATAGCCTCAGAAACACCGCCGCTTCTTGCATACTTTATACCCGATTTTGAAGAATGAACTTGATTATCCTCTTCAAGTTCTTCAAGTACGATATTCGTTGCGGAGAACAAATCTTTAAGTTCCTGATAAGTTAAGACATGGTCTATTGCGCCTACAAGGTCAGGTTCTTTAATCTCTGCTTTTTTAGCAAGGCAAGGTCCTATAAAAACAGTCTTTGCATCGGGGTGCAATGTTTTAACAGTTCTTCCTCCTGCAATCATAGGCGAAACGGAGCCCGGAACATTCGGCAAAAGCTGATTGAATTGTTTTTTAATCATAGCAATCCACATAGGGCAGCAACAGCTTGTCAACTGAAAATCGTTTTCGTCATTTATCCTTTCATCAAACTCGAGCGCTTCTTTGAGCGTGAGAATATCGGCAAACGCAGCGACTTCAATCATTCCAGTAAAGCCAAGCTTTTTGAGTGCGCTCCTTAACTTCCCTGCTGTAACATTTTCTCCGAACTGACCGGAAAACGCAGGCGCAACAAGCGCATAAACAGGTCCATCATAATCTTTTAAATCATTTATAACAGGGATTATATCCTTTTTTGTCGTAAGCGCATCAAGTTTGCAAGCATCAATACAGGTTTGGCAGCCAACGCATTTTTCGTTATCAATAACGAGTCCTTTTTCGTTATCGAAGCTAAGCGCACCCCATTCGCACGACTCAACGCATTTGCCTCTATCGTGTTCTGAGCAGTTCATGCAAGGCTTAACCCTTATAACAAGCGGATATTCATCAGGATTTTCAAGGCAATGAATCATTTTAGGTTCTTCATAGCCTTCTGCTACCGTCTTTTCTCCATTTAAAGCATTTTTTATAACTCTTTTATATAGTTCGTCAAAAGTTCCCATAATCTCTCCTATATAGTATTTTTAAAATAAAGGCATACCATATTTCAGGTATGCTCAATCTAATTAAAATTTATTCAAATTCCTTGAAAACCCTTGCAATAATAGCTGCTGCTTCTTCCATCTGTTCCTTTGTATGCGTTGCAGTATAGCTTGTTCTGAGCAAGCACATTCCTTCAGGAACTGCCGGCGGCATTGTCGGATTAACATAAACACCTTCTTCGAGCAATCTCTTCGCAATCTTGAGCGTACGAATCAAATCATATGTAAGAATAGGAATAATTGCTGTTTTTCCCTCAATCATCGGAATACCATAACCTGCAAGCAACGACCTCATATAATTTGCAATATTTATAAGGTTATCAACTCTTTCAGGCTCGCTCTTGATTATCCTGAGCGCTTCAAGTGCAGCGGCTGCGTTTGCCGGCGGAATTGATGCGCTGAATATGAACGGCCTTGACTTATGCCTTACATAGTTTACAACTTCTTTCGATGAAACCATACATCCGCCAAGTGAACCAAACGACTTTGAGAACGTTGTCATTATAATATCAACTTCTTTTTCAAGCCCGAAATGCGATGCAGTACCTCTACCGCCTTCGCCAATCATACCTGCGCCGTGCGCATCATCGACCATAATTCTTGCGTTATATTTCCTTGCAAGCTCTACAATTTCAGGCAATTTTGCAATCTCGCCCGACATACTGAATACACCGTCTGTTACTATAAGCTTAGGCGCATCAAGCGGAAGCATCTGAAGCATTTCTTCAAGCGACTGCATATTGCTGTGTTCGTACTTAAGGAACTTCTTTGCAAAGCTCAATCTGCAAGCATCAACTATACTTGCGTGGTTTTCCCTATCGCCAATAATATAGCTGTGCCTGTCAACTATTGCGCTTACGATACCGAGATTCGTCTGAAATCCCGTTGAAAACGTCATACAATCTTCCTTGTGGAAAAAGTCCGCAAATTCCCTTTCAAGCTCCTGATGAAGCACGAGTGTTCCGTTCAAAAATCTCGATCCTGAGCAACCTGTACCATATTTATCGAGTGCTGCATGGGCAGCCGCAATTGTTCTCGGATCGTTTGTCATACCCATATAATTGTTTGAACCGAGCATTATAGTTCGTCTTCCGTCCATAATTACTTCGGTGTCCTGAGCCGATTCAAGCGCATGGAAATAGGGGTACAGTCCTGCTTCCATTATCTGCTGTGGTTCAGTGTAGTTTTTAGCGTTATCAAATAAGTCCAAATGAAAATTCCCCTTTACAAAAGAGTATATATAATATTTAATTATACTATATATTCTTGCTCATTTCAACATTTTTGAATCATTTTATGTGTTTTTTATAAAAAAATATTGTCATAACATTTCATCTGTTATAACAATATAACTTTTTTATGTTGATTATTTATTTTCGTTAATGCCAAAATCAACTATTTCTGCGATAACGCTTGAATTAGTTATAAACATAACCTTCGCTTTCGCATCATTTCCAATCATATTATATAGCCTTCCTGCGCTTATCGTTCCCTGATATACAGTCTTTATGCTGTTTGCAACATATCCAATAGTATCTATATACGGAAGCTCCACCCTTATTGCCTCTGTATCGTACTCATTATCTACATCTTTTACGAGCATAACTTCCCTGCCAACCTTGAACGGCTTTTTTCCAAAGTATGCGTGAAGTCCTGTTATTGTAATATAAGTTTTTTCCATACTGTTTTCCCTCTCATTCTCTTGATTTCAATTATATTATAACCAATAGCTTGTCCAAAAAACAGTACAATTCATTTTGTTTTTAAAAAATATTTTTAGTCTTTTTCGTACATATTTATGGCTTTTTGTGCCAACGCAACGAAGTCGTTTACAACATTTTCAGGCGAAACAATTTTAATGTCAGGCGCAAAGCCCATTATCCACGACAAGAACATATGGCTTACAGAAACTTTTACACTAACTTCAAATGAATTGTCATCAACCTTTATGATATTAACGCCTTTTCCGAATCTGTCTATAATAACTCCTGACATATTGTTTTTGCAACGAAGCTTTACAACTTCATCATTTCCCGAAAACATACTAAAATGCATATTTTCATACTGAGCCATATCTATCTTTTTAAATTCATCACCGCCCAGCCTTTCTTCATCTATAATATCTACGCTTGTAATCTTGTCCACCCTATAATGCTTTATCATTTCATTTTTATCATCATATGCTACGAGATAATAATTTTCATGATTCCACACAAGCGCCCACGGACTTATAACATACCTTGCGCCACCGTTCTTATATTTTCTTCTCTTATCAACAGTCCATTCGTAATATAAGAAGCTGATTTTCTTGTTTTCATTTATTGCACGATGGATAATATCAACTGTATAAAAAATACTTTCTTCAAGCGTTTTTATCCTGCTTGTAACATATACTTGTCGCTGTAATTGAACAGCATTATTTCTACTTGTAAGCGATTCTATCTTTTTTATTAGTTCATTGCTCTTTTTATGCGTTATAAACCTTGACGATTGAACAGCATCAACGAGCAATCTCAATTCTGCCAATTCAAAGTCCCTGCTCATAACATGATAAGTCGTGTGCTTACTTATTTTTTTCTCTATATCCATGCCGAATGTGCGCAATGCCTCAAAGTCGGTATATAGACTTTTTCGCTCGGATTCAATATTGTTTTCAAGCAACGCTGCTGAAATTTGCGCAAGAGTCATACCATAATCTTCATCGGTATTTTCTTCAAGCATCTTCTTCAAGTAGAGTAATTTAAGTTTTTGATTGTTCGATTTTGGCATATAGAAATACTTTCCTTATTATATATTATTTATTTTTTATTATTGCACATAAATATTATTTTTTCAAGTATTTTTATTAAATTTTTTAAGTTTTTTTCGATAATTTATCATTTTTCAGCATAATTTATTGTTGACAAATAATATCTTTTAATGTAAAATCTATCGCATGGAGAATTTACAGACAAAAAAACAAAGCACAAATGTTATCGTCATTGCACAATGCGCATTATTTGCAGCAATATTGTGTATATGCTCGATGGTAAACTTCGCAATCGGACCTATTCCGTTTTCAATGGCATTTTTCGGTGTAATGCTCGCAAGTATAGTGCTTGGCACATATAAGGGCGCTGTAAGCACTTTTGTATTCGTTGCACTCGGCGCTGTTGGACTTCCTGTTTTCTCAGGCGGTAACGGCGGTTTTCATATGCTTGTTGGCGCAACAGGCGGATATATATGGTCCTACATCATTATGGCAGCCATTATCGGTTACATTTCAGTAAGACCTATCGAAGGCAGAATAAAGGCTATTATTCAGTCAGTTATTGCCTGCATAATCGGTGGCGCTGTATGCTATATGTTCGGCACGATTCAATTCATAATCGTTACTTCAAGTTCGATTTCTCACGCATTAGAGGTATGCGTTCTGCCGTTCATATTGCCCGATATTATCAAGGCTATTGCAGCTTCTGTACTCGGTAACGAAGTAAGAAGACTACTTATTAGAGGAGGATATTTAAAATAATATTATGGGTCGTTTATTCGACCCATTTATTATATATGGTTATGGATATTAAAATTATAAAATGCAGTGACGATATGATCGAAAAATTAGGTCTTTTTTATGATGACTGCGTGCTTTATATGGATAATAACAATATAAATTATCCTAAATGGACATACAAGCAGTATCCAACAACGCACAGCGTCATAGATGCAACAAAGAATGGCTCGCAATATTATTGTACTTATAATAATGAAATCTGCGCAGCATTCGTTTTAAACTCAGACCCCGGTGGCGCATACGATAAAGGCGATTGGAAGATAAATCTCAATCAAGGCGAATATCTCATAATTCACGCTTTATCGGTTAGCCACAAATTTGCACATAATGGAATAGCTTCAAAGATTATAGATTTTTGCGTAAATCAGGCGAAATCTAACGGTTTTAAGGCTGTTCGTGTAGATGTTGTCCCCGAAAATATTCCTGCTATAAAACTATATGAAAAGTACGGATTCACATTTGCAGGGAATAAGGATTTATTAAGAGGCTTTGAAGAAATTCCTACTTTCTGCCTATATGAATATAATTTTTAAGCGTTGCGACACAAGTTTTTTCCTTGTGCCGTTTATTTTTATTTCTTGCCTATTACAGTATAAACAAACGTATTGAGCTTTTCGTTGTCAACAACATTGAATCCATTTCTTTCCATATCACGGACTGTTTTTTCAAGATATGAAACATTACAATCGCCTGTGTTTGAAAAATGCCTGTAAATAAAATCATCAAACTTTACACCGACCGCCTTGAAAAATCCAACGCCCGTATCGGAAATAATATATATTCCGCCTTTTTTAAGCACACGATATGCTTCTTGCATCGCTTTATCCGTATCAGGATAATGATGAAAGCTCTGCGAACAAGTTACAACATCAAACTTTTCATCTTCAAATGGCAGTTCGTCTGAACGACCCTCTATAAATTTAGCATTTTTTATATTCTTTGAATTTGAAACTCTTACCATTTCGGGCGATAAATCAAGCCCTATAAACTCCGCCTCGTGAGTCTGAGATAACATATTTATCAAGTAACCAGTTCCACTCCCTATATCGAGCAGATTTTTAAAATCCATCTTTTTAAGCCTCTCAAAAATATTCTTGCAACTTATCTTACCATATTTTGAATACAGTATCGTGTCCGTTTCGTCATAAACTGCTGCCTGACCATCAAACCACTTTTTCGATAACTCAACAAAATCCTTTGACATAATGAAAACTCCCTTTTAACATTGGTTAGCAATAACTAACCTAATTATAACGCAATACAAGCAACAAATCAATAGGTTCATAATTAAATTAAAGACCTTACGATTTTCCGCAAGGTCAAAAAACCTATTCATCTATATTTTCAACAAATCTGCATTTAGGGAAATTTACACAACCATAAAAAGATTTTCCTGCATTTTCACCATGTTTTGCAACACGCATAACGAGTTCTCCGCCACAACGAGGACATTTTTTTGAGTTTTCTTTAGGGACTTCACAAACAACTTCATTTGTATTTTCATCATCATTTTCTGAAATAATCTTTTCAGAATATCGGCATTTTGGGAAGTTTGAGCAACCATAGAACTGACCGCCAACATTCGCACCTTTTTTAATAGTACGCAAAACGAGCTTGCCGCCGCACTTTGGACACGTTAAATCGTCTTCATCGTCTGAAACATCAACTTCTCTATCAGGTTTAAAATTGTACTTTTTGTTTATGCGTGCAATATGTTCTTCTTTTACTTCATCATCAATTTCAGAAAGGTCTTCGAGCTTGTAATATATTTCATCACGCTTATCTTCGCTGAAAATATCGTCTGAATCATCATATAAATCACGAACAGTAGCATATAATCTATCACGCTTTATAACATACATATCCTTGCTGTCAACCCTTATATCTTTAAGTTCGCAACGCTCAGAAAATGCAATTATAGAAAAAATATTGACTTCGTTTAATTGCATATCATTTTCAAGAAATTTTCTCAACCATCTTATATGCGTTCTATTTTGTTTAATCGGGTTGTAAAACTTGTTGCGTGTTCCATTTGCAAGGCAAGCTGTCCAATAAGTATGTTTTTCGTTTCCGAATATCCAGCCTGAATAATTTTTGCTTTCTATAACGAAAATTCCTTTTACAGTAATGTACATAACATCTATTTCAGAAAATTCGCCATTACCTTTCGGAATATATACGTTTTTAAGTATTTTACCCGGTCTGCCGAAAAACTTAACATATTTTAATTCTTTTTCAGTAAGGTTTTCACCCCTGCGTCCCAACCAATCAGGGTCCGACGTATCGGCAAACAAAGCTTCTATAAAATCAAGTATAAATCCCATAATCAACTCTCCATAATGTTCATAATATTATTTTATTATTTAAACACTATTTTGTCAATTATATATCTAACTATTTTACACAATGAAATACCGTTATTGCATTTTTCGTTTTTCTTGCCTTTTCAGCACATGATATTATATCTTTTTATAACCTCGAAACAATAGATACGCAAACAGGAAACATAAAAATCCGCCTACACACATTATAATTGAATATTTAACGCTTATTGCTATCATTATTCCTGAAAAAATCATTCCGCATAGTCCACCAAGCCAAAGTGAACCAAATCCAAGATACAACTGCCATTTTGGCAAAATCCTATCCTGCTTTTTTATTCTCTCATGTATAAGCTCTCCTATCCCTACAAGCATAAAAAACGCAGGAATAATCAAAAAATATTTATCTATTGTATCTGTGCATTTCAATTTCAAAACAAGCCCAACAATATATGATATCCAGACAATATTCCCAAATATATCATAAATGTACCAACGAACATTTGATATCTTCGTTTCAAATATTTCATCTTTCATTTAGTTCACCCGAAAAGTAATCCTACAAGATAATAAAGTCCACCAATTATAAACGAAAGAACGATTGAAAACGGTACGAGTTTCAACATTTTCCACTTCTTTATTGAAGTGCTGTGCCATGTGTCGAGCAAATCCTCCGTTCCGGGAATTATCCACCAATCAGATAACGCAACCCATATCGTATCAATAAACAGCCAATCATAAAACTCCGCTCCAAGGAACAAAATACAAAATTGCATACAGCAATCAATATATGTTCTCGCCCCATTTATGAATACTATCATTATCATAGGTATTATTATCATCCATGCTATAAGAAGAATGTACGCATATAACCTACGATTTTTTAGTTCTTTCTCCGTTATGAGGTTAAGCTCCATTACACGATTCTGAATAACTTTAGGATAAAAGAAAACTCCACCTATCGGACCTCTTCTGCGTACGAGAATTTCCATATATATGGCATATATAACCCATAATATCAGTATTTCAGCTATTATTTTTATAACCATATTCGTTACTATGCCTTCGTTACATCAATTGCTTTTTTAAGCCGTACATTTCTTGCATTTTGCTGAGTATCCTCGGATTCATCGTAACCATCATATGGTGCGGTCGGATCATGAGGCTTCTGCTTTTTCAGGGAATTACATACTTTATCCTTGTGCCTGAATGCAAATTCAATATCGTCCGTCCAGCCTGTGTGCCCTGTTATTATTTTAATTGTAGAGTTCCTTGCCACTAAGTTTCGTTCAAGCTGTGCAAGCGATTTCTTCGCAAGCTCGTTATCCTCTGCAAGCGAATTTATAAAGCTATAACCACCATCTGTTCCAAACCATAACGTATCACCTGTGAATAGGTATGTATCATCAATAAGATATACCATATGTCCCCACGTATGCCCCGGTACAAGTATTGATTCTATCTTTATTCCGTTGATATTCGTTATCTCACCGTCTTGCAAAAGTACTTTTTCGTTGTCCGTATATACCATCGGTAATTTGTAAAGCCCGAAAATTACTTTTCTTCGTACTTCACCGGTTAAATATCTATTCTCGGTTTCACCAAGATATATCGTAGCTGATTTAAAAAGCCCGTCGCTGTCACGTTCTACTGCACCAACATGATCTGTGTCCTGATGCGTTATGAATATGTGCTGTATTTCGTCTGGCAATATGTCAAGCCATGCAAGCTTTTCTTTGAGGCGTTCATAATTGTAGCCTGCATCTATCATTATTGTAGTTCCGTTTTTTGTGTAGAAAAATATGTTCGCTATCCATTCCCTTATGCAGGAAACTCTTTCATCTATTCGCCCTGTGTTCAATGGCTTGAATATCTCTTTGCCACGATAACCTATGCTCATGACTTTTTTCTGAAAATTAGATGCTTTCTTCGACATTTATGTTACACCTCTCTTTATTTTAACACAAAATAAAATATGGTTAGTTTCCGCTAACTATTGTATCATAAATTACTGCTTAAATCAATAGTTCAAGCAGTTCAATTATTTTTGGGAAACCACGGAATGCAGCGGTTCACTTTTTTGCAATACGCTTTATATTCATAACCATATAAATTATAAAGCCATTTTTCCTCATCTTCACTTTTTAAAATAAATAAACGATTATCGTTGATATTTGCTCCTTTCTCATATTTTTTATATAACAAAGAACCCACTCAATGAGTAGGTTCTGAATCAAATTATATAATAAAATTTAGTATGCTTTATTTCTTACTCCCATAGATGTAAGTTGCAATTCAAAATAATTGTATTTATTTAATTTTCCAAATTCATATGACTTTGTATCTACAACGGATGATGTAAGTCTTATATTCATTCGTTCTCCATTCATATTTATCATTCTAACAGTCATATTTAACTGACCATTTTCATATAGCCTCTTATATTCTTCCTCAGGAAATGGTATGTTCTCCTTTCCATAATGCATTTCACCGTTGGCATCTGAATATGCATATTCTATCTCGACTAAATCGCCATATTCACGTTTCATCATATCAATGAGTTCCATAAACACTTCATATTTATCTGAATATTTTCCAGGATCAATTATATGTGTTTCAAAAGTAACTCCGGAGCCACCAATAAGGTAATCAGAAACTACGATATTATTATCGCCTATTTTTCCAATGTTGTTATAAATCAAATGCCTTATACTTGTACCTGAAGCTATGTAGTCATCGTCAGGATCTCTTCCAATTGAATTTACAACTTGATTAACATTCATCCCCCATTTTGTTTTTCTGAATTTCAGGAAATTTCCACTATTATTGAAGAAAGCAAAATAAACTACTGCCGCAATAATAACCGCACCGACTATTATTGCAGGAACAAGCCACTTTGCAGGCTTTTTCTGCACAGCAGGCACTACCTGTTCCTGCATTCCTTGAATTTCTTCCATTATAAACCTCCATAAATATAGTTTAGTATATTATATAGTAAATAATGGAATTTTGCAATAGATTTTATATAGATTCAGCATAATTTACATTTGCGCTTTTTATGTTCCTGTAAATTTCATTTACTACTCGATATATATCAGCCTCTTCTCTTACGGTCATACTATTTATTGTGATGGAAAAAATGTCCCAAAATCGAATTAAATGTAACATCTAAAAATCAAAAATTAAATATAAACTCACATAATATAAAGAGTTGCCAAATCAAACTCAATAAGCAGATGTTCAAACTGAA
>CADBRR010000086.1 GCA_902797145.1 uncultured Eubacteriales bacterium
GGTCAACCTCCGTTTACGCTCATAGATTATTTCCCTGACGATTTCCTAATGATAATTGACGAATCACACGTGACAATTCCGCAAATAAGAGCTATGTATAGGGGCGATTTATCGAGAAAAACTGCGCTTGTTGATTATGGATTCAGAATGCCTAGCGCTTTTGATAATAGACCGCTCAAATTTGAAGAATTTGAAAGCAAAATAAATCAGCTTATATGCGTAAGCGCTACACCTGCTGATTATGAGCTTGAAAAAGCAGATCAGGTAGTAGAACAGATAATAAGACCAACGGGATTGTTAGATCCTGAAATATTTATAAGACCTGTTGAAGGTCAGATAGATGATTTGATAAACGAAATAAATAAAGTTGTTAGTAAAGGGTATAGGGTTCTTGCAACAACACTTACGAAACGAATGGCAGAAAATCTAACTGAGCATCTTGATATGCACGGAATTAAGGTTAGATATATGCACTCTGATATTGAAACTATAGAACGAATGGAAATAATCAGGGATTTAAGACTTGGGGAATTTGATGTTCTTGTCGGAATAAACCTTTTGAGAGAGGGACTTGATCTTCCCGAAGTAGGACTTGTTGCAATATTGGATGCCGATAAAGAAGGATTTTTGCGTTCGACAACATCACTTGTTCAGACAATAGGCAGAGCTGCAAGAAATGTTGATGGATATGTTATAATGTTTGCTGATAAAATAACGGATTCCATGCAGTATGCGATAGATGAAACTAATAGGCGAAGGAAACTTCAACAGGCATTCAATGAGGAACATGGAATAATTCCTCAAAGCGTTAAAAAATCTGTTAAGGATGTACTTGAAATAAGCTCAAGAGCAAGCTCAAAGGGCGAAGGAATAAGCGAGGCACAGAAACAAGCCAAAATCGAGATTTTGCAGCAGCAAATGCGCCAAGCTGCAATGGAACTTGAATTTGAACAAGCTGCTAAACTTCGTGATGAGCTTTATGCGCTTCAGGGCGAAGAAGATAAGATAAGAAAGAAAGCTGCACCGGGAACAATAGGAAGCAGGAAGCGTTCAAAGGGCAGAAGCAGAAAGTAGAATGGTAATAGGTTATGAATGAATATATCGAAATAAAAGGCGCAAGGGAACATAATCTTAAAAATGTGGATTTAAAGATTCCACGCAATAAATTTGTTGTTTTTACAGGAGTATCAGGATCCGGCAAGTCATCGCTTGCTTTTGATACGATATATGCTGAGGGTCAAAGACGATATGTAGAGTCTTTATCGTCTTATGCAAGGCAGTTCTTGGGGCAGATGGACAAACCCGATGTTGATTATATAGAAGGACTTTCTCCTGCTATTTCAATAGACCAGAAAAGCACATCGAATAACCCTCGCTCAACTGTTGGTACTGTTACGGAAATAAATGACTATTTGAGATTGTTATATGCAAGAATAGGTGTTCCACATTGTCCTGAATGTGGCAAAATAATTGAGAAACAGAGCATTGACCAGGTTATAGATAGGGTAAAAGGACTCGGTGAAGGAAAGCGAATACAAATAATTGCGCCTGCCGTTAGGCGAAGAAAAGGCGAACATGTAAAGCTGTTTGAACAGATAAAAAAAGATGGCTATGTTAGGGTTAAGGTTGACGGAGAAGTCTATTCTATAGATGAAGTTCCGAAGCTTGCAAAGAACAATAATCATGATATAGATGTTGTAATTGATAGGCTTGTAATTAAAGATGGAATAGATTCAAGGCTTAACGACTCGCTTGAAACAGCATTTGCATATGGAAATGGACTTGCAAAAGTAGATGTTATAGGTGAGGAGGAAATTTTGTTTTCGCAGAATTATGCCTGCCCTGATTGCGGTATAAGCATTGAAGAATTGACACCAAGAATGTTCTCGTTCAATAATCCATATGGAGCTTGCCCTGAATGCGGCGGACTTGGTATGCTTTTAAAAATTGACCCTGCTATTATCGTACCCGATAAAGATTTATCAATAAATAAAGGCGCAATAAATGCGAGTGGATGGAGAATGGGAGATGGTAGTATGGGCAGAATGTATTTTGAAGCGCTTGCACAAAATTATGGATTTTCGCTTGATACCCCATGGAAAGAGCTTCCCAGAAAAGTTCAAGATATAATACTTTATGGAACAGGCAAAGAAAAACTCAGTATTTCATATCAAAAAGAATTTGGCAGCGGAACATTCAATGCATCTTTTGAAGGTGTAATAACTAATCTTGAAAGAAGATATAAAGAAACGCAATCCGATATGGTAAAGCAGGAGCTTGAAGAATATATGTCGCAGATTCCATGCCCTAATTGTAACGGAAAGAGGTTAAAGCGTGAAAGCCTTGCTGTTACAATATCGGAAAAATCTATTGCCGATGTAAGTGATATGACGATTATCGAGTCACAAAAATTTATAAATTCTGTTAAGCTTTCTCAATGGCAGGAAATTGTAGCTGCACAGATTTTTAAAGAGATAAAATCAAGGCTTGGGTTCCTTGTGGATGTTGGACTTGATTATCTGACGCTTTCAAGAGCATCTGCATCACTTTCAGGCGGCGAGGCGCAGAGAATAAGGCTTGCAACGCAGATTGGTTCAGGGCTTATGGGCGTATTGTATGTCCTTGATGAACCGAGTATAGGACTTCACCAGAGGGATAATGCAAGGCTTTTGGCATCGCTAAAACATATGCGTGATGTTGGAAATACACTTATAGTTGTAGAGCATGACGAAGAAACAATGCGTGAAGCTGACTTTATTGTAGATGTAGGGCTTGGCGCAGGCGAGCATGGGGGAAATATTATTGCCGCTGGTACAGTTGACGATATTATTGCGTGTGATGAATCAATAACGGGTCAGTTTTTGAGTGGAAAGCGAGAAATAAAGATTCCAGAAAAACGCAGACCAACAACTGATAAATGGCTTAATGTCAAAGGCGCAAAGGTTAATAACCTTAAAAATATTGATGTTGGTATTCCACTTGGCATTTTCACTTGCGTAACAGGCGTGTCGGGTTCGGGAAAATCGAGTATGGTAAATGAAATAGTAAAAAAACATTTGCTTAAAGAACTAAATCGTGCAAAAACGAAGCCGGGAGAGTTTGATAAAATACTTGGAATTGAAAATTTAGATAAAGTAATTGATATAGATCAGTCGCCGATCGGCAGAACTCCTCGAAGCAACCCTGCTACTTATACGGGATTGTTTGATGCAATAAGGGAAGTCTTTGCTATGACAAGCGATGCAAAACTGAGAGGCTACACTAATAGTAGGTTCAGCTTCAATGTCAAGGGCGGAAGATGCGAAGCCTGTAAAGGCGATGGAATTATTAAAATTGAAATGCACTTCTTGTCAGATGTCTATGTTCCTTGCGAAGTATGCAAGGGAAAACGATATAATAGAGAAACGCTTGAAGTAAAATATAAGGGCAAGAGTATTGCCGATGTGCTCGATATGACTGTTGAGGAAGCGCTTGGGTTTTTCAGCGCACTGCCAAAGCTTAAAAATAAGCTTCAGACACTTTATGATGTGGGACTTGGTTATATAAAACTCGGTCAGCCGTCAACAACGCTTTCAGGCGGCGAGGCGCAGAGAGTTAAGCTTGCAACGGAACTTTCGAGAAAAGATACGGGCAGAACACTTTATATACTCGATGAACCGACAACAGGACTTCATATTGCAGATGTAGAAAAACTTTTGAGCATATTGCAAAAGCTCTGCGAAAATGGTAGTAGCGTACTCGTTATCGAGCATAATCTCGATGTCATAAAGACAGCGGATTATATTATAGATATGGGACCAGAAGGCGGAGATAGAGGCGGTAATGTCGTTGCGTGCGGAACGCCCGAAGAAGTAGCGTTGTGTGACGAAAGTTATACAGGCAAATATCTTAAAAATATATTGCATATAAAGTAATTATATGTATTGATTTTTTAAGGAAAATATTGTATAATAACATAACAAAAATTAAATTTTTATAAGTGAGGTTTTAACTATGAAGAAATTCAGATGTACAGTTTGTGGTTATATTTACGAAGGCGAAGCA
>CADBRR010000087.1 GCA_902797145.1 uncultured Eubacteriales bacterium
ACTTAAATTGACGAATGAACAGAACGTAGCATATAGCGAAATTTGCAAGGGAATTGAAAGCAGAAATGGAATTTACCTGTTGCATGGAGTCACCGGAAGCGGAAAAACGGAAGTTTATATGCAAGCTATTTCAAAAGCAATAGAGCTTGGAGGAAGCGCAATAGTCCTTGTTCCTGAAATATCATTAACGCCACAAACGGTCAATAGATTTAGAAGCAGATTTGGCGAAGATATTGCTGTGTTGCATAGCAGATTAAGTGCTGGTGAAAGATATGATGAATGGCGTAGAATTAGGTTTGGCAAAGTAAAGGTCGTTGTCGGAGCAAGAAGCGCAGTTTTCGCACCGCTTGAAAATTTGCGCCTTATCGTAGTTGATGAGGAGCATGAAGGGTCATATAAATCTGAAACAACTCCTAAATATAATGCCATTGAAATCGCTATAAAAAGATGCTCAATCGTTGGTGGTACAGTTATACTTGGAAGCGCAACACCGTCTATTTCAAGTTATAGACGTGCTATGAAAAATAGATACAAACTACTTGAATTAAAAGATAGAGTAAAAGAATTGCCACTACCGAAGATAACTATTGCTGATATGCGAGAGGAATTCAAAAATGGGAATACGAGTATATTCAGTACTGCACTTTATGATAAATTAAGAAAGTGCATTGATAATAAGGAAAAGGCAATTTTATTTATAAATAGGCGTGGCTATTCAACGTTCGTTTCATGCAGAGGATGCGGTTATGTATTTAAATGTCCAAATTGCGATGTTTCACTAACTTACCATAAACTCGATAATTCGATGAAGTGTCATTATTGCGGACATAGTGAAAAGATAGCAACTGTTTGCCCTGAATGCGGAAAACCATATATAAAGTTTTTTGGTGTAGGAACGCAACAAGTTGAAGAACAGCTCAAAGAATATTTCCCGGATGCAAGAATCTTCAGAATGGATTACGATACTACAAAGAATAAAGATTCGCACGAGAAAATTCTTGATGAATTTATACATAGTAGTTCAAGTATATTGATTGGAACCCAAATGATTGCAAAGGGACTTGATATTCCAAATGTAACGCTTGTTGGTGTCGTAGCATCAGATGCGCTGCTTCATATACCTGACTTTAGAAGTGGAGAAAGAACATTTGAATTACTTACACAGGTTGCTGGCAGAGCAGGAAGAGATAAGTCAGGTGGAGAAGTAATTATTCAAACATATTCTCCTGAGCATCCGATTATAAAACTTTCTTCGACACAAAATTATAATGATTTTTATAATTTTGAAATTGCACAGAGAATGCAGTATTTGTTCCCGCCATTTTCAATGTTTATTAGAATAATGTTTAGTGGTGATAATGAAAAGAAAATGGAAAAAACTGTATCAGATTTGGCAAGTGAATTAAAAATGGAGTTATATAATATAATGGGCGATAATAAAAATGAAATTTTATTTTTAATTAATTCACCATCGCCGATAAGAAAAAAACAGGGAATATATAGATATCAGATTTTGATAAAACTTGTAAGGACAAAAAACACTAAAAAAGCTATTGATTGTATTTACAATTTCTTGTATACTAATTCTAACGAATTTTATGCGGGAGTAGAGATCAACCCCGAAAATTTATTTTAATAATGTTACATACTTGCTAAAAGCGAGTTGTATATAAAATTTAAGGAGAGTGGATTATGAAAAAAGCAAGAAAAATGTTGGCTCTTATTCTTGTGGCAATAATGATTGTATCTGCGTTTTCAGTTACAACACTTGCTGCAAAAGATTTGATCGATAGCAAAAATGCTAAAATCGAATCAATAAGAGAAAAAGCAGAAAATGCTCTTTACGGCTACAAGTTGTTTGATAACAATAGTGCTGATAAAGAAAAGAGATGGGTAAGGTTCACTAAGGAAAATCCATCGAAAGTAGAAGAACTTACAACAGTTAAGTCTATTTCTGTTGCAGGTGCGGAATATATAAACGGAGCAGTATATTATATTACTTCTACAAATTATTTTTATGTTATAGAGAACTTCAGAAAAAGTTGGAATGGACAGACCGTTTCTGGTGCAATTTCTGAAAAAGTAAGCGTTCCGTTTACTGATATGACATACGATGAAACAAATGGCTATTTGTATCTTGCAAGTGAAAACGGCAATTTGTATTCAATCAATATGAATGATACAATTGATAGCTTCAAGAAAGTTGGCGAGCTTACACAGCCACTCTTTACAATTACAGATGATGGTAATGGTATATTGTACGGAGTGGATATCGAAAACAATCTAGTTACAGTAAATAAAGAAACTGCCGAAACAACAATTGTTGGTGCAACAGGTGTTGAACCTGCATATAGACAGTCTATGGTTTATGAAGCAGAAACAGGTATGATTCTCTGGGCATATACTGATGATTATGAATCAAAACTCTATGCAGTAAATCCTGGAACTGCTGAAATGACGGATCTTGGTCAGATTGGCGAAAGCGCAGAAGTATGCGGCATGTTCCTTGCTGAAAACTTTGATTTATCACAACCGCAGCGTCCTGAAGTTGAAAATAGATACTATGGATTTAGACGTTGGGATAGTATAAAGAGCAAAATCGGTCTTGTTAATTTTGATGTAGAAAATATCGAAAAACTCACTATGAAAAGCATGGATGATTTGTTCTATATGGATTACAAGGTAAATGCTGCTGATTATTGCGAAGGTATCGTGTATGGCATTGATGAAAGAGGATATGTATTCACACTTGACTTAAGAGAAAAGAATATTGTATTGAATTATTCAGAGACAGTTGTTCCGTCAAGTGAATCTGTAAGAGATATGGCGTGTGATCATAGTACGAATACTATGTATTTTATAGCTGTAACAAATTCGGATGTAGAGAAGAACGGAAATAATACATCAATTCTCTATAAGCTTGATATGGAAACACTTGAAATTGAAAAGCTTAAAGAATATAATAACACATATCTCAATACACTTGCAACAAGATCAGATGGCTATCTCTATGGTGTTACAGTAATTGATGGCAATCTTAAAAAGATTGATATAAATAACAATTACTCTATGTCAAGCGCAGGTAAGCTCAGTTATGCAAATCGTGGTCCTCAGTCTATGACATATGATGAAGATTCAGGCTTGTTCTACTGGGCATATGGTGATGATATGAGTGGCTTTGTTGCATGGGTTGACATTGATAAGCCAAGCGCAACATTTAAGTGTGATTTCCCCAATTTCGATAATATTACAGGTTTCTTTATCATACCAAGCGTAAAATACACAGTAACTTTTGTCGATGATGAAGGAAATGTTCTCGAAACACAGAGGGTTAAAGAAGGCGACGCAGCTACACCGGAAACCCCAACAAAAGAAGGCTATACTTTCGTTGGTTGGGATAAGGATTTCTCAAATGTAACAGAAGATATGACTGTAACTGCTATATTTGAGATTAATTCGTACAAGGTTACTTTCGTGGATATGTTTGATAACATATTAAAGGAAGAAATGGTAGAATTTGGTAGTGATGCAACAGCACCGGAAGCTCCTGAAGTAGAAGGTTATGAATTTATAGGCTGGGATACAGACTATACAAATGTTAAAAAAGATTTGACTGTAAAAGCTCTTTACAGCGAAATTGATGATACAGAATATCATACTGTAACGTTTGTTGGATTTAATGGCGAAATTCTCAAGGTCGAAGAAGTTGAAGATGGTAAATCCGCAACAGCTCCTGAAGCTCCTGAAATAGAAGGCTATAAGTTTACAGGATGGGACAAAGAATTTGATGTTGTAACTGAAGATATGACAGTTAAAGCAATTTATGAGGAAATTGAAACTCCATTAGATTATATACTCGGTGATGTAAACAAAGATGGAATAGTAGATTCTGCTGATGCTACTGCCGTACTTCGCTATGTTGCGAAACTTGATGAATTTGATGAAATTCAGCTTCTTGCAGGTGATGTAAATAAAGATGGTGTAGTTGACTCAGCTGATGCAACTATAATCCTTCGAGTTGTAGCAAAACTTGAAACTTTATAATGAAATCAGTTCTCGGTCAATCGACCGAGAACGCTTTTTACTTATTAATACAAAAAGTGAAATAAGTATTTATAAAAAAAATAATTAAATTTCAATCAATGTATTGATTTTTATCAAAAAATTATGTATTATTATAGGTATAAAAAACAAGGAGGGTCCATCAATGATGAACGCAAAGAAAATTATGGCCATTCTTATGGCGATGATTATGGTTCTTGCTATTGTTCCTTTCTCAGCAATGGCACAGGTAGGAACTGCAAACAAGCTTGATGCTTCAAGATTTGCTATCACAAAGGAGCAACAGGCAAAAACAATGAATGTTAGTCATAGGGATACAAAGACATTCATTTACATTTATAATAATGGTGAAGCTTTCTCAGATGACTTCGACGGTGACCAGTGGTCAGGCGAAGACTGGCATGCTTACTACACAGTACCGGAATACACATGGGGATTCTACTTCATCGATGGTGATGCAAAGTCAGATAGAGCTATCGGTATCACCGGTACAAATACTGACGAGCAGAACGAAGCAATTTATTCACCTAGCATCAACCTTACAGGTATGTCAGATTTATATATCAGCTTTGCATACGAAGTTGATGATGTAAAGAACACAAACTACACAGTATCAGTTGTTATGACTATTGGCAACCAGGCTGACGAAGATGTAAGAACAGTTATTGCAGAAGTAGAACCTGCTTCAAAAATCAACTACAGATTCGGCGAAGTTGATATTAAGATTCCTGATGGATGGTACAGAGATGACGTTCGCTTCGGCTTTGAATATGCTGGTAAGAATGGTACAAACGTACTTATCGATAATGTAAGAGTTGGTACATTGATTGACAACCCTGATCCGGTTATCGACACACCTGTTTACGCATACGATTCAGATGAATTTGCTTGGACAAAGTTTGATGCTGACAGACCTGAAGATGTAAAGATTCTTGATGAATCATCAAGCGTTTTCACAGCAGCTGAATATGCTTATGGTACAATCTATGGTGTAAACCTTGATCATAAGCTCATGTCAATTGACCCTGCAACACATGAAGAAAAGTATCTTGGATATACATTCAATGAAGTTGTTACAGATATGGCATTTGACTATTCAACAAACAAGATGTTCTTTGCTGTAACACGTACAGAAGGCGACTATGCTTATTCAGATCTCTATGAAATGGATATCTCAGACGTTGACCATAATGTAAGAGAAGTTGGTCCTTTTGAAATAATGCAGGACGGCGAAGCACATGGTGTTTATGTAGATGG
>CADBRR010000088.1 GCA_902797145.1 uncultured Eubacteriales bacterium
CATTATCTGTTTGGATAGTTTTCGGTGTATAGCCAAAGTAAATTATTGCTCGCTTTACAAAGTCGATTGTTGAATAACTGCTTTGCTCCTTGTATGGATAGATAAAGCGCTCTCTGCTTGCTTCGTCAATCATCGTATATTCCAACATAACAAGCAGAAGGCACGTATTTGACGTCCATTTGCCACTTGATTCTCAATTCTGTTGGTGTGTTATAATTGCCATTGTGCTTTGACTTCTTCTTTGTAGACTCAACCTTTTTACGATATCCAAGCTTAACAAATATGCGATATAGAGAACCGGGATGTCTGCTGTATGAATATTTATCTCTAAGCTTCGAATAAAATTCACAAACAGAGATATTAGGGTTCCTTCTATGCAAATCCGCAATCCATTTCAGTTCCTCGCTCGTATGAGCGTTAGGATGTGGAGTATGAGGCTTATGCGACTTAGAAAGTAATGATTCTGTTGTACCATCATACTGTTTATTCCAACGCATAAGTGAGGCTTTGGAAATATGATAACGGCGGCAAACAAAAGAAATATCTCTTGTGGACCTATATAATTTGACCGAATTTACTTTTGTTGTAATTTCATGTGGCAAATATCGTTTGTTTTGTGTTATAATAGTCACAGCGGTTGAACTCCTTTTGTTGGTTTTTGTGTGGTAACTTTATTCTAACAAACTCAACCGCTTTTTTTCTACCCTTTTCAGTCTCACATCTATTGTAACGTTTGTAATGTTACATTGTTTTTTATAATTATAAAGTGTAACATATTGAACTAATATAAATACTATGTTATAATTATAAAAACTAATAAAGCAGGGTGATGATATGAAAATTAACATACAGATAAAAAGCGCATCAAAAAAAGATGTTGGCATTATAAAAAATGAAATTGAAATTGAAGATAATATTTGTTCTGCTGGGGAGCTTATAGAATCTATCGTAAAATATATGATAAAAAATAATTCAAGCGAAGAATGTATGTTTGAATCAGATAATGTTTTTAGAACATTACAATCGTTCTTTGAAGTAAAAAAAGTTCCATCGCTATCTGATGCAATCAATATAGCGCTAAACGCATTTGATGACAGGCTTTTCGCCATGTTTATTGACGATGTAAGATACTTTAATAAAAATGATAAAATAAATTTGACTGGCGGTGAAACGCTGACATTTATTAAGCTTACTATGCTAACTGGATGTATATTCTAATTACGGAGGAGAAAAAATATGTTTTTTAATTCTGAAACGAGAGAACAATTAAGACAAAAATTTATAGATTCACATGGAATTGATGATGGATTCAGAAAATTCTATGGTGATAAATGCGAACAAATTTATGAAATGATTAAGGATAACAACAATGAAAACGGAATATACGAAAATCTGTTCGCAGAGATTTGCGCATATTGTGGAGATATAGGGAATTATTTAAGAGAAAAACATGAACCGCTTTTAAAGCTATGTTTTGAAAATGAAGATGAAGCGCAAATTATCTGTGATTATTTCGGGAAAATAAGTGAATTTGCCTATAAGTTGGGATATTTTAGTATGCCTGCAAGAAGCAAAAAATATAAAGGTGCATATGAAATAATTAGGACGCTGCGTTGCGGATACAACTTGCAAATGTATAATTGCACGATTGCGGAATTTATACTCGATGAAATTTCTGATGAATTAAAGGATATAAAGCATAATGGCAATATAGGTGGTATGATAGGGCTTGATAACATAATCGCTGCCCACATATACGCAGATGATAAAAAGCTTGTCGATGCAATAACGAAAATATTTGAAAATGAAAATTATGGAACGCTTATAACTGATGACATAATAAGAGGAATAGCAAAAAGTGATAACGAACATCTCCATAATTTGCTTGGGAAAATGGTTGTTACAGCAGGTTTGCAGGAGGGCTTGCGACAATCTATTTGTGAAAATATGGTTTGTGGAACAAAAAAAGCGTTTTACATGATATTGAATTTTATTTACGATAATGACCTTATGAGATTTACTTCGGTGCGCAGAGCTGTAAGCGAATGGACTTTGATTTTCGACTCGAGCGATTCTAAGCAAATTTTAGATAATGTATTTAATGCAATATATAATGCGATTAAAGATAAAAAAACCTGTGATGAATATATAGAAAGTGGCGATAAAATACTTGTGCTTGCAGGGCTGTGGTGTATTGGCTTTGAAGATGATGATGAGGAACTTAAACGCATTCTTGAGATTTCAATTTCAGGGAATGTAATTCAAAAGCAGGCTGCAATATATTATGGTCAATTCATTAGGGACAGTAGGGCGAGCACTGTATTTATATACAATATACTTTCTTCGCCTGATGCGGATGTTGAAATTGCAGCGAAAGTGTTTAAAAATTATATGCATAAATGGCAAAATGAACTTTATAAATGTATTCCGAGAGATTTGCATGGAGTGTGCTACGGACTTTCGATTATAAGTGATGAGCATATAAAGCCTTTTCATATAGATTTATCAAAATGGTTTAATAGTGAACAAGAGGCGAGGGCAAATTTAAAGATGTTATATGATTTGCTTGCGAAAATGAACAATAAAAAATATGAATTTAAGCCTTATTATTCGTTGGGCGAAC
>CADBRR010000089.1 GCA_902797145.1 uncultured Eubacteriales bacterium
CGACATAAGCCTTTTTATAATTCTCTGTGTTTTCTGCTTTTCATCGAGTTCTTCAAACTGTTCCATAAACCTTTGGGCAACAGCCTTTGCGTTTTCAAGCTCCGTTTCATCGGGTACATTTGCTATAGCATTTTCAATAGTTTCCTTATCTATGCCATGAGTATAAAGCTGCTCACGAAGTTTTCTTTTACTAACAGCTTTTGTATTCAGCCTTGATGATATAAAATCCTCACAGTATTTTTCATCGTTTATGTAACCAAGCTCTTTAAGCCTTTCTACAACCTGATAAACTTCATATTCACCATATTGCTTTGAATCAAGATACAGTTCCATTTCCCTTGCTGTCCTTGCCTTTATTGATAAATAGTTAAGCGCAGCATCCATCGGAGTAGTTCCGACTTTCTTTTTTATATTCTTTGCCATAATGATTTCTCACTTTAAAATTTCTAAAACTTTCCAAATTATATTATAACATATAATTATTGATTTTGCACATAATAAAATTACAATATTAAAAAGGAGGCATTGAATAATGCAGAACAACAATAACAATCCGTTCTCTGTTGGCAATAACAATATGAACAAGTTCAACACAATGTCACAGAGTGAAGTAGGTTCAGTCGAACAGATTGATTCAAAAACTCTTTCGATTATCGAAGACCAGGCAAATCATGAAGCAATAGCATACAAGAAGTGTACTGTTTATGCTAACTATTTCCAGGATAAGTCATTACAGGAAATGGCACAGTGTCAAGCACAGCATCATAGGGAACACTTTGACGCTTTGCAGAACTATCTCAACAGCCACAGACAGTAAGGAGGATATAGATTATGAACAATCAGCCTAATATGACAGAAAAAGAATTGCTTACGGATCTCCTCAATCAGGAAAAGGAATTGGTAAAGGGTTATGCAAGCAACGTTACAGAAGCATCATGTGCTAATTTCAGATCACTTCTCATTCAGAATATGACAGAATGTTCAGACGATCAGCTTTGGATTTTTGAACAGATGCGTCAGCGCAATATGTACAAGACAAAGCAGGCAATGCAGAAGGATATTCAGACAGCACAGCAGAATGTTGACGAGCTCAAACAGCAGTCAGGTATTCAGTAAAAAGTCTATAATATAATAACAGGAGGGTTTTCGCCCTCCTAAATTTATTTAATAATCATATTCATCAATTCTATATCCCTCAGGGGTCATTTCATCATACTTATCAGCAAATTTAAGGCTTTTAAGTTCCGCTTTTGTCATAGGACCCTGCGTGCTTCCCATACAATCCTTACAGATGTTACCGCAAGCAGGGCAAACACAACCGCTTCCCAATCCCCTTTCTGCTTGAATCATATAAGTTCCGCAATTTGGACAACCACAACGCATATATATCACTCTCCTTTATGTTATATATTATATCACTTATTTTATTTTTTAACATCTGTTATTTAAGCAAAAAATATGTTATAATGTATTATTAAGTTAAAAGGAGCATTAATATGCGAAAAACATTTACCATATTATTTATTATAGCTTTGTCGGTATTATGCGTAATTACTCCGCTTGCAGATGTTGATGAGCTTATATCTAACGGAAGCACTGGCGATACTGTCATAAAAGTGCAGATACGTCTTCGTGAACTCGGTTATTTTATGTTCAAGCCGACAGGAAAATTCCAAAGTATGTCAGTAGATGCAACAAAACGATTTCAACAGAACCAGCCATCAGTTGATGGTCAGCCAATTATGTCAGACGGTACAATAGGTTATGAGTCAAAGAAGTTATTGTCATCAAAAACTGCTGTTCGTGCAGCTATACCGGATAGCGTCCATATCCCGTTAGGTCCAACTATTCAAGGTACGCCTGAACACAAAGGCGAAATAGTTTCATGGGATGAAATTAAACAAATGCTTGTTAGAGGAACTACCTATACCGTTATTGATTATAATACAGGCAAGGAAATTAAAATGAAGTTCACAGGCGGAGAAAATCATGCGGAAATGGAATGCCTTTCATCGGAAGATACGAATGCTTTAAAAGAAGTTTTCGGCAATGATTTCAGTTTTATGAAACGACCAGCTTTGATAATCATCAATTCAAAGTATATTGCTGCATCTTTGCAGGGATATCCTCATGGTACGGATTCAGTAATAAATAACGATATGAACGGACATATATGCTTGTTCTTTTCGGGAAGTCTTTCTCATGTAGGAATGCTTCCCGATGTAGAACATGAAACACAAATATTAAGAGCTTCAGGCAATTAAAGGAGGAGAATTATGAAAATAGGAATGGTTATTGCAATACCCGAAGAAATTAACGCTTTGCTTTCAAACTGTGGCGAAAGTAAAGTTATTGAAGAAACAGGATTTACAGTTTATTATTATAAAATTAACGATGATGAAGTTTACGCAGTCGGAAGTGGTGCCGGTGAAATTTCTTCCGCTGCATCAACGCAGTATCTTATAACAAAATTCGGTGTTGAAATGATTGTAAACTTCGGTGTATGCGGTGGACTTACAAAGGAAATGGGCGTTACAAGAACAGCTATAGTTGAAAAAGTTGTTCATTATGATTTCGATGCAGGAAGTTTTTCAAACCCTGCCGGCTCTGATTCTGTTGGTAAATATATGATGTATCCCGATATATACATTCCTGCAACAAAAGAGCTTATTGATATGGCAACACAGATCGAACCTACACTTAAAAGAGTTATTTGTGCATCAGCAGATAAATTTATTGAAACAGAAGAGGAAAAGGCAGAACTTCATAATCACTTTAATGCTGATATTTGCGAAATGGAGTCAGCAGGAATAGTTCTTACTGCAAACAGAAATAAAATTCCTGTTATGCTTTTTAAAGGAGTTAGCGACAGCGTATCGGGCGGATCAGAAGAATTTAGAAATATGGTGCATGAATCTGCCCAGATTTGCGTAAAAATTATGCTTAAAGTTCTTAATATGATGGAGAAATAAATATGGCACAGTTTGTTGTAAACAGTACTTCTGTTGAAAATATAATAAGTTCAATCAAATCAGGCGAAATTGCAATACCTGAGATTCAACGACCATTTGTTTGGGATGGTGCAAAAGTACGTGACCTTATGGATTCGCTCTATAAAGGTTTCCCCGTTGGTTATATAATAGTTTGGAAAAATCCTGATATCCGCCTTAAAGATGGCACAATATCAACAGGTAAGAAAATTCTTATTGATGGTCAACAACGAATTACTGCAATACAGGCTGCTATTGTTGGTCAAAAAGTTATTGATTCTAAATACGCTAAAAAGCGTATTACGATTGCATTTAATCCTATTGATGAAATATTTGAAGTCTGCAACCCTGCCATTGAAAAAGATATGAAATGGATTCCTGATATTTCAGAAGTATTTGACACCTGCTTTGATCCGTGGGAATTTGTAAACAACTATTGCAATATAAATTCTATTTCTGGATCAAACAAACAATCTGAAGTAAACAAAACTTTGATGAAATTAATGTCAATCAAGAGTATAAATCTTGGCGTTACTGAACTTTCTCAAACTTTGACAATTGATGAAGTTACTAATATATTTATAAGAATAAATTCACAGGGAGTTGTACTATCACAAGCAGATTTTGCTATGTCAAAAATTTCTTCTGACGACCGATATGGTGGAAACGAAACAAGAAAAATGATTGATTATTTCTGCCATTTCATGAAGCGTCCTGCTGATTTTGATATGATTATATCAAATGATAAAGATTTCGCAAAAACAAGCGCTCTTCAAAAAATTAAATGGGTCATAAACGAGCAAGAAGATATTTATGTTCCTGATTATACAGATGTATTGCGCGTTTCGTTTACGCATATATTTCATCGTGGAAAAATCGCAGACCTTGTGAATCTTCTTTCTGGTCGTGATTTCAAGACAAGAGAAAATACTGAAAATATTGCTGAAGATTCATTTAAAAAATTGCGCATGGGGGTTGAAGCTTTTGTTAATGAAACTAATTTTAAACGTTATTTAATGATTATTCAATCTACTGGAATAATCGACTCATCACTTGTAAGATCAAAAAACGTCTTGAATTTCGGATATATCCTATATCTTTCTCTCAAAGAGAGAAACATTCATCCTGTTAAAATTGAAAGCATTGTTAGACGTTGGATAGTATTATCAATGCTAACTGGGCGCTACTCAGGTTCGCCCGAATCTACTATCGACTATGACATTAAACGTTTCACTGAACAGGACCCTGAAATATTTCTTGAAAATACCGAAGCTGGTGAATTGTCTGATGCATTTTGGAATACTGTATTAATACAACGTTTGGATACATCTGTAGCAAGTAGTCCATATTTTCTTGTTTTTCTAATGGCGCAAGTAAAAAGAAATGCAAGAGGCTTTTTATCTAAACAGATTACCGTTCAATCATTAATAGAACAACGTGGTGATATTCATCATATATTTCCCAAAAGGTTTCTGCAAAAAAATGGCATTGACAATCGTAAATACTACAATCAAATTGCAAACTATGTTTATACACAATCA
>CADBRR010000090.1 GCA_902797145.1 uncultured Eubacteriales bacterium
GAGAGCGCAATAGCACCTAAGGCTCCGGAACATGAGGGATATGAATTTAAAGGCTGGGATAAAGATTTTATTGAAATAATATCAGATACTGTAATAACAGCGCGCTATGAAAAAAAAGAATATACAGTAACATTTATAGATTATGATGAAACAGTACTTGATGTGCAAGAAGTAAAGCATGGGGAGAGTGCAAAAGCACCGGAAGTTCCAAATCATGAAGGATTCAAATTTATAAAATGGGACAAAGACTTCACAAATGTAACAAGTGACATGATAATAAAAGCTGTATATGAAAAAAATAAGTTTACAGTAAAACTCATAGATGCATTAACAGGAGCGACAATAGAAACGCAGGAAGTAGGATACGGAGAAGACGTAGTATTCCCGATAGCGCCTGAACATGAAGGATACAGGTTCATAGGATGGGACGAAGAAGGCAAGAATATAACGTCAGACACGATAATAATGGCATTATATGAGGGAATAGTAAAAAAGGGTGATGCAAATGGCGATGGAAATATTGATAGTGCAGATGCAACAAAAGTATTGCGTTATGTTGCAAACTTGGAGAAGCTTGATAGCACTTTATTGAAAGCAGTAGATGCAAACGGAGACGGAAATGTTGATAGTGCGGATGCAACAAAGATTCTACGAGTAGTTGCAAAGCTTGAAGAAATGTAGGTTTTAAGATAATAAAAGATGCGAGCCCTCTTAATTATAGAAAAGATGGGCTCTATAAATTTTATATTTACTTTATATTTGTGATAATTTTGTGAATCTATTGAATTTTAACAAAAAAATGATAAAATATAAATAATACAAGAGAAGAGGAATTTGTCATGAAAACATGTGCATTTACTGGTCATAGACCAAGAAGACTTCCGTTCGGATTTAATGAAAATGACATTCGATGTAAGTTGTTAAAAGATAATATTAGAAGTAATATAATAAGCTTAATTGAAAACAAGGAAGTCGTAAATTTTATTTCAGGAATGGCGCTTGGAATAGATATGTATGCTGCAGAAATAGTTCTTGAGTTAAAAGAATATTATCCTTTTATCACTTTAGAAGCGGCTATTCCATGCGAAAATCAGTCTGCCAAATGGATAAGTAGTTCTGTTAAGCGTTACAATGATATTCTAAAAAAAACAGATAAAATCACAATTTTACAAAAAGAATATACACCGACTTGTATGCAAAAACGCAATAAGTACATGGTGGATAATTGCGACTACTTAATAGCCGTATATAATGGCAAACCTGGAGGTACTCGTAACACATTGAATTATGCAGAACGTGTGGGCAAGGAAGTTATACTTATAAATCCTACTACTATGTACTAAATATATGAAATGGTTTTTTAAGCTCAATTATTAAACAATTAAAATACATATTTTTGTACCCCTCCATTTGCGATATATTATGAAGGCAAGAAATATTTTTAATGTAAAAAGAGTGTTAGCGAAGGTTAAACTCTTTTTTGCAGAAATAACGATGCTTTAAATAAACAATGGAGGCATATAAAATGAACGAATTTGATTATGTAGAAATGGAAGAGTTAGAAAATGAAGAAGATTATTTTTTTGACTTTTTTCTTGCTGCATTAAAAGAATTGTCAAAAAGAAAAAAGGTATTAAATGTTCCGAGATTTGAGCAGATGTTAATAACCGCATCAAAGCTAAAAGAGTTGCTTATAATGTCCGGTGAATATGAAAAGATGAAAATTGATGTGATTAGGGGACTCAATGGAGGAACGATTACTGCTGAAGTCGATTCTTTTACAGTTGAAGAGCCATTTAAATTTATTGAATTATTAAAAGATGTAGATAACTTTGAGATATATCCGCTTACTAATGGTAAAATAGCTATTGGAATTGCTTTTAACGCAATCTTTGAATATATTGAATAAGTAAAAAAAGTATCCCCATAGAGTGGCATTAGAATTTTAAGTCATTCTATGGGGAAATATAATATCTTAATTATGCAGTTCTCTGTGAGATACCCTTGATTGATGAAATTACCCAATCGTGTTTGTCGATTGTTACTACTGAATCGCAATACGGGCACTTTGACGAGTTATTTATATCAAGTGCTGCGCCACAGTTCGGGCAATTTACTGTTGTTGTACCGCTTCCGCTTTCCGTCTTTGCATCGAGCGGTCTTATGAGTGTCCATTCATATACGAGGAACTTTTCTCTATTCTTATCGCCTGATACTACTTCGCCTGTGCTATCATCAACGGTATAATCAATAATTCTTGTTGATACTTTGAATATAAGGCTATCATATTTATCGTCGCTTGAATAATCAACTATTTCTGAACCAAGAACTGATATGCGTTCAACATAATTTGTCTGATTCCTGCGTTTGAGTTCTTCAAGCTGTCTTGCAAACTGGTTATAAACTGTATCTGTCATATGCGCACGCATAGGCTCGAAATCCTTATTCTGCCAATGGTTCTGCATCTGAACATAGAGGTTTGCAACCTTTTCTTTAAGCTTATCTTCGCTAAATTCCGGGTCTTTTGCTTTAAGTGCGCTCAAATCCCTATTTCCGTTTGTAGTTGCGGTTACACCGGTATTAACAGGAGCTCTGTTACCTGAGCTTGAACCACGCCTTGTTGCTGCAACGATTATAAGGATTATAACTACTACTGCGATTATTGTACCTATACCGCCGCCGCCACCGCCGCTGCCGTTTGAGTACACATATGTACCTCCACCATTATAGTGGTTATCATCATAATCATCATCATCGTCCCAACTGCTTCCGCCCCAATCGTCACCTCCACCGAAGTCGTTATCACCTGAAAAGAATCCTGCATCTGCCTTTGAAGTTATTTGCTGGTTCATAAACAACGGTGAGACAACTGCAAACAGAATAAATGCAACAGCTAAAAACAATACGCTTTTTTTCATAACTGCATCTCCCTTAACCTATTTTTCTTTATTATATAAGATTAAACAACATTTTGCAACGGTTTGAGAGTTATTCCCATTTAATTTTTATTTTTTCAATTGCCAACATAAGTGGAATACCTACAACATAACACGCTATTGCCTGACCTACGAATATAGACAGCATACACAATAAAAGCGACATATCAAAATTATAAACATAGCGCATAAGCAATCCGATTATAATGGTATTAGCGATGACTGACGGAAGTGGAATCAAGAACTTTGATACATTGTGTTTCTTCATAAAATACGCAATAGCTGCGGCTATTAGTGTTGCGATACTTCCGAACACAACGTCCCATATAACAGCGCCGCCCAAAAGGTTTGCGATTAAACAGCCTATAAACAGCCCCGGAACTGCTGATGAAGTAAAGTAGGGTAGTATGCTCAATGCTTCCGACACTCTCACTTGATACACTGAAAAAGATATAGGTTGGAGCACAAGCGTAAGTGTTGCATATATTGCTGCTATTGCTGCGCCCATAACTATATACTTCAAGGTCATTGAAAAATTTTTCCTATTTTCCATAGTTTTATTTTGTTAATTATTTAATCGGTTATTCTTGTGAATACGCAATTTTTAATAACATATCCGTTTTCGTTATCGCAAGGTTCAAGCTCGATTGAAACCCTTGCAAACATTCCTTCAAACTCATCATCTATGCCTTCATAGCCAATGAATCTAACTTCGTTTCCCTCCTGTGAAGCGAACTCAAACCTTACTCCGTCAAAAGCATCTTCAGCAACGAGAATATTATAAACTGATTTTTCCTCGTCATAGCTATAACATAAGCCCTTTTCGGGGACATCTACATCGTTTCCGAACGCTTCTTTTACAGCCTTTTCAACCGTTGGAGCGTCAACTGCGATATATTCTGTTCCGTCAATCATAAACCTTTGATAATCTTTTGATTGCGTGAAATTATAGAATACAAAGCTTTCTACTGCGCTCATTCTATCCTCATCAATTCCTTGAATTAACAAACAGAAATTTTCAAGCTCTGAAATCTGTCCGTCGTTAAGTTCGTCCATAACCTGAACATCTTCTGTTTTATCGGGTTCATTGGGTGATGGTATAGGTGTAACATCCTGCCACGGAGCCGATTGTGTTTCAACGGGGCTTGTAGTTTCAGGTATAGGTGTTACCTGTTGTGAATTTCCGCCTGTACAGCCTGCGAGTGCAAGCGACAGAAATATTGCTGATACAACATAAATTTTCTTCATAATTTAATTACTCCATATTAGTTATAAATATTTACAACTGATGTTCTGTAGCCTATAATGATGAACCCATTTGCGTTATTGCTTGCTTCGAGCGTATATTCAATAACGAGTTCAGGAACTTGTTCGTCAGCTAAAAATACGTTTACTATTGCCTTATTTCCGTCCTGATGCTCAAACTTCATAGTATAGTCGGGATAATCGCTTGCGCCGACATAATATTTTCCGTCTTCAAGATAAATTGCGCTTCCTTTTTCGCCTTGTGGCAAAATATCATCGCCTGCATCAATTCCGAAAACGAGCTTAATTTCCGCCTTAACTTCATCAACAGGAATTACTGCATAATCCCACTCATCGTTCTTATTTTCACGAGGATATGCGTCATAATCAACGCAAGTATATCTCATAAATATAAAATTTTTAAGAAATTCGCTATCAATAGTATCCGTTGTCATCTCAGTAAGATAAAAAGCGTATTCTTCAAGCTTTTCCTGCTGCTGTTGTGAAAGAGTGCCAAGCGTAATTGTGCTTGGTGTATCAGAAGTCTGAGGTTCTGCTATTTCTGTCTGTTTGGGAGCAGCTTGTGTTTGCATAGGTGCATCTGTCGATTTTACTTCCTGTGTAGCAACAGGTTCTTGCGTTGAAGCGACATCTTCCTGCTTTTCACAGCCTGCAAATATTCCCATAGTTAAAATTGCAATAGATAATACAACAATAAGTTTCTTCATAATTTTCATCTCCATTTTTCTATTTGTACTTATTAAAGAATACAGTTTCCTTCGAATGCAGTTTCCGCTTTACCGGTCATAAAAACAGTTCCATCAGGCATACATTCTATTTCAAGCGTACCTTTTTCGAGCTCGACAAAAGCTTTATTCTCGGTAAGCCCTAAATGGTTCAAGCACGCAACGGAGCTTGAAGCGCCTGTTCCGCAGGCGAGAGTTATTCCGCACCCACGCTCGAACGTTCTCATTTTTATATGCGTTTTGTCGATAAGAACGACAAAATTTACATTTGTGCCTTCGGGGAAAAGTTTATGTGTTTCAATAGCTGAACCATATTTTCTTATATAATCAAGGTCGATATTGTCAACTAACACAATTGTGTGCGGTATTCCAACGTGGACAGCTGATATTACCATTTCTTTTCCAAGAACAGTTATTTTCTGCTCCATACATTCGCCTTCGCCTAACATTGGAATATCTTTTTTATCAAATAACGCTTTGCCCATATTTACCCTTACAGTTGTTTCTCCGTTTTCTGTAAAAAGGCTTATATGTTTTATACCGTCAAGCGTTTCTATATCCATTTCATACTTATTGACAATGCCTTTATCAAAAGCATATTTTGCGAAACAGCGTATACCGTTTCCACACATTTCAGCTTCGCTTCCATCGCTGTTTATAATACGCATTTTTAGGTCTGCAATATCGCTTTTACATACGAGCAACAATCCATCTGCGCCTATTCCTGTGTTTCTATCGCACAATTTTTTAGCATATTTTATGAAATCAAAGCTTTTATATGGTTCTTCAAGGCAATTTATTATAATGAAATCGTTACCGAGTCCATGTGATTTTGTAAATGAAAGCTCCATAATTACAACTCCTTTTTAATTGCTTTCCCAGCCAAGTTCTTCTTCTGCTGCGTCCATAAACTTTGTATATTCGCCTATCCATGCGAGGTTTACAGTTCCTGTTGGACCGTTTCTATGTTTTGCAAGAATAACCTTTGTTGTGTTCTCGGTCGTTTCGCCATAAACAGCAGGTCTATAAAGCATAATGATAATATCTGCGTCCTGTTCTATTGAACCACTCTCTCGCAAATCCGCCATTATAGGCGTATGGTCTTTTCTCTGTTCGGGCGCTCTTGAAAGCTGTGAAAGCAGGATTATTGGAACATTGAGTTCCCTTGCAAGAATTTTCAGCGCACGTGTTATATCCGATACTTCCTGCGTTCTGCTGTCGGTTTTCTTCGTTGACTGCATAAGCTGCAAATAGTCGATTATTATCAAATCAAGCCCATGCTGCGCTTTGAATCGCCTGCATTTTGAACGAATATCAACAGCCGATACTCCTGCTGTATCATCGATATATATTTTGCCCTCAGAAAGGTTTTCAAGCTCGTCTGAAAGCTTTATAAGCTCCTGCTCGCCAATCTGACCTGTTTTTACGCTTTGCATACTAACTTCAGCCTTAGCGCACATTATTCTTGTAACGAGCTGTTCCCTCGACATTTCAAGGCTAAATATTGCAACTGTTTTCTTTTCATTAAACGCAACGTTTGATGCTATATTTAATACGAATGCCGTTTTACCCATTGCAGGACGACCTGCTACGATAATCAAATCGCTCTTTTGCAAACCGCTCGTAACCCTATCTAAATCCCTGAACCCTGTTGCTGTACCTGTCAGCCTGCCCTTGAGCCTCATTTTATCGCCTATTGCAAGATAACTGTCATGCACGACATCGGAAATAGGGAGCAGTGTTTCTGACGAATTTTTCATTGAAATATCATATATTCTTCTTTCTGCATTATTTAGAATTTCATCAAGTGGCTTTGAACCGTCCCTTGCTTCATCGACAATGCTCGAACCTGCCTTTATAAGTCGCCTAAGCATACTTCTTTCTTCTATGATATTTACATAATATGCAACATTTGCGGCAGTAGGCGTATACATAGCAAGCTCAGCAATATATGTTGAGCCGCCAACGTTCTTTGTTATGCCTGCTTTATCAAGGCTTCCTATAAGCGTTGTCATATCTATAGGTTCGCCCCTCATCATCATGGCATACATAGTCTTATATATATCCTGATGCTGTGGCAGATAAAAATCTTCAGGTCTGATTTTTTCTGCAACCGTTTCGATTTTTGTTCCGTCAAGCAAAATACTTCCGAGTACGGACTTTTCAGCTTCTATGCTGTGCGGAACGCTCTCTTGCGCATCTGAAGGATCATATTGACTTATCAATTCAAAATCGTCCATTACTAACCTCTTATTTATAACGGCAGAACCTCTACCTTGAATTTTGCATCGCTGTTTTCATACATATGTGCCGAAACTTCTGTAATCCCTGTGAACTTTATAGGTTCAGCAATGCTTATTTTCTTCTTGTCAACTGTAAGACCATACTGTTCTTTTAATGCTTCTGAAATTTCCTTTGAAGTTACAGAACCGAATATTTTTCCGTTTTCGCCTGCTTTAACCTTAACCTTTACTGTAAGTCCGCTAACCTGGTCCGTAAGCTCCTTAGCACGCTGTCTTTCAACATCTTTTTTATGCTGTAATGCAGCTTTTTGTGTTCTAACATTATTTATTGTCTGCGCATCTGCCGGAACTGCTAAATCCTTCGGGAAAAGGAAATTCCTTGCATAACCGTCATTTACATTGATTATATCGCCAGCTTTACCGCTGCCCTTTACGTCCTGTTTTAATAATACCTTCATAGTCTTTGCCTCCTGTTTTTATATATGTCATTAATTTTCATCTTTGTTTTCTGCAAAATATGTTTCAAGGCTTTGTTTTATCATACCTATTGCCTCTGTTATTGAAACATTTTTAAGCTGTGCGCCTGCAATCGTCAAGTGACCTCCACCGCCAATTTTTTCGAGCACGAGCTGAACATTTATTCTTCCAAGGCTTCGTCCGCTTACATAAATCGTATCGTTTTCCTCAGAAAGCACGAACGATGCCTCTATACCCTTCAATGCAACGAGCGCATCAGCCGCCTGTGCGGAAATAAGCTTTTTATTCTCAATATCCGATGGGCATACTGAAAGCGCAACGCCATGGTCGAATATTTCAGCCGCATTTACGACCCTTGCCCTTTGCATAAACGTTTCCTTATCGTCTTGATAAAGGTTCTTAACGGTTATTGTATCTGCGCCGTTCTTCCTCAAATATCCTGCCGCTTCAAACGTCCTTGAACCCGTATTGAACACGAAGTTCTTTGTATCAACTGTTATGCCTGCAAGAATAACCCCCGCTTCAAGCGGTGTAGGCTTTATGTTGTCGCCAAAGTACTGTATTACCTCTGTTACCATTTCGCTCGCTGACGAACTCGATGCTTCACTATAAATAAGTGTCGGGTTACTAAGCGAATTTACCGATTTCCTGTGATGGTCGATTATTACAGTCTTGCTCGCCATTTTATAAAGTTCAAGCGGTATAAGGTTTTCGCTCTGCGTATCGACAACTACGAGCAAGGAATTATTTGTCAAGTTATTGAGCGCAAAATCGACGTTCTTTATAGCCGATTTATATTCTTTGACATCGCTCAACATATTTATTGCCGTTTCTATTGAAGCGTTGTTATTATTGAGGATATAATATGATTTTTTACCGATAGATTGTGCGCATCGCATAATTCCGACTGCACTTCCTATACAGTCCATATCCTCGTTTTTATGGCCTATTATGAATACGTCTGAGGAGTTTTCCATAAGCTGCCTTAACGCTTTTGCAAACATTCTTGACTTAACTCTCGATTGTTTGTTGCCTACGAGCCTCTTTGCGCCATAGAACGAATATGAACCGCCTTGTTTTATTACTATCTGGTCGCCGCCACGGCTGAGCGCAAGCTCCATTGCCTGCCTTGAATCCCTGTCAGATTCGACTATTGACGGAGAAACACCGATTGATACAGAAAGCGTTATCGGGTTTGCCGTATCGGTTTCAATTACCCTCAATGAATCGAGCATTGCAAACTTCTGCTTTTCAAGCTCGCTTAAATATTTAGCCTCAAATACCATAAAGAATCTCGATTCATCAAATCGTCTGTAAACTCCGCCTACGCTCTGCGCAAACTCGGAAATTTTTTCTTCTATCTGGTTTAGAACATTGTTCCTCATAAACTGAGTGCTTGAAGCTAAATCTTCATAGTTATCAATGTAAAGCAATGCGACGAGTGGCATCTTTTCTTCATATAGTCTTGAATAATGCTCCGATTCAGTATTATCTATCCAATACTGAAAGAAAATTCGCCTGCGCTTATCATCTATATCCCTTGGGACTATTATTGTGCTTGTATGGAAAGCTCTGCCACTTACCTCAATGCGCATTGATTTTTGCGGATGCTTTGTATCAAATGACGGATTTACAGAGAATATATCGCTCTCTTCGCAATATCTTGCAAATGAATCGTTGCGCCATATTATTCTGCCGTTCTCATCGAATATAACGCATGGTATTGATATTGCATCAATAAGTCCCCTCAACGAAAACGTGTTGCGGTTGAATATATCGTCGTTTTCATCTTGAATTGCCTGAGCATAGCTTGAAAGATATATCCACGCAAAGAGGAGTGCGCCACCGCCTGCAACTATCATTGCAATGCACAGATAAAGGTTAGAAAACAGCAGAACAAGCAAGCACAAAAGTGCGTAAACGCACGCAAATGGTATAAGTGAGAATTGTGGTCGTCTGTTCATTTTTCACCCTCCGTTTCGTCATTATCAGTATTGCTCTCTTCATTCACTTCGTTGTTATTATCGCTCTCGCTATTATTGACTTTATTATTTTTGCCTGTACGGAGCAAAAAGCTTATGTACTTTTTGCGGAATTGCAAAAGCTGTTCAAGCGCACCGAGCAGCGAAAGAATATATATACTTATCGGCATAAGGATTATAACCGATGCATACAGAATCGTACAGCGCAGCTTATGATTTAAGCCTGAATTTATTATAAGGAACGTCATAAACGACAACCCCTGCAACGAAAGTAGGAACGTATACATATTAACGATTGTAAGGTATACTGCCTCAGCGTTGCTATATTCATTTAAAAGGTACACATACGCTGCTGCGACCATTAAGCCACCGCCAAGAACCGTTCCCTTAGGCAAGCTCCATTGACGGAACAGCAAAAGTTTCCTTCCGCTGAACTTTATTAAAAGTGCAACGCCTACTATTGCTGTTATCATTGATGATGTTACAATGAACGGGAGGAACAGGTCGGGGATAATGTCACGCATCTGTTCTGCGAGCTTAACGCCTGCGCTTGAAATCTCACCCGATTCAATAATCGAGTTTAGCGAAGAATTGATTATCGAGGTCAATATTTCAAACGGTTTTCCGCTGCTCAAATATGACGGCAAGGTCATAAACAAGTAATTAGACAGCGTAACCACAAGCATATGTATTGCCATTATTGCCCTGTTTGATAACGAATTATAAAGCGATTTTTCATCCACATCGGGTGAAAGTATAAGCTTTTTATAATCGGGAACCTTAATTTTTATATTAAACAATACAATAAGCGATACTGTTTGCGGAATCAATAGAATCATCAGCAAAAGCGCATCAAAAACAGGCTGAACGATTACAAAACAGCATATTATCGCAACGATAAAACCTATGCACGCATAGACCTTTTTGTCCGTCAAATACAGATATGCAACTATAAACGGAACTATTGCCATCAAAAACGGCATATATATTCCGATTATTGCAAAAACTGCGCACAGCGCAACGAGTAAAACATTTTTCATATAGATAAACCTTGCCTTAAATCAAAATTAATACTACTACATACTATATTATATAGAAAAAATAATTTATTTCAAGGCTTGATTGAATTAAATAATTATATATGTTAAAATATGGGTATAATATTTCTTTGAAAAGGAGAATTTATTGATTATGGAAATGAAAAAAGAACCTGTTCTCGTCATAATGGCAGCAGGAATGGGCTCACGCTATGGCGGACTCAAGCAGATTGACCCCGTTGATGAATACGGAAATATAATTATTGATTTTTCGATTTATGATGCGCTTCGTGCAGGATTCAAGAACATTGTTTTTATTATCAAGCACGCTATTGAAAACGAATTTAAGGCAGCTATCGGCGATAGGATATCGAAAATAGCAAATGTTGAATATGTTTTCCAGGAACTCGACAAGCTCCCCGAAGGCGTTTCTATTCCCGAAGGCAGGGTTAAACCGTGGGGAACTACTCATGCAATTCTCTGCGCAAAGGATGTTATTGGTTCACGACCTTTCGCTGCGCTCAATGCTGATGATTATTATGGACCTAATGCTTTCAAAAGCATTTATGATTTTCTTATAAACGATACGGATAAGAACACATATGCGCTTATGGGTTATAAGATCCTCAATACGCTTACTGATAACGGTCACGTTGCAAGAGGTGTTTGCGAGGTTGACGAAAACGGAATGCTCAAGGATATACACGAGAGGACAAGAATTATAAAAATGGGCGACCATGCTGCATATTCAGAAGATGACGGCAAGACTTACGTTGATATTCCCAAGGACGCAACAGTTTCAATGAATTTCTGGGGATTTAAAGAATCGTTCCTCGATGATATAACCGTTAGCTTCCCTGCAAATCTTGGCAAGGGTATTGAAACAAATCCGCTCAAGTATGAAGATTTCCTGCCCGAAGCAGTTAGGCGTATGCTTAGCGAGAAAAAGGCAAGCGTTAAGGTTTTGACAACACCCGATAGATGGTTTGGCGTAACATACAGCGCAGATAAACCCGACGTTATGGCTTCTATTAAGAAACTCAAACAGGACGGAGTATATCCTGAAAAGCTCTGGAGCTAATATAAATAATGAGGAGGGAAACAATTCTCTCCTCTGTTTTTTAAAATATTGCAGTAACTCCATAAGTTATTGTCATAACTATTATTCCTGCTATAACAACGCCAAGCGCAATTGCCGGGAACGCTTTTTTAGGCGGAATATCGAACAATGCCGCAACGAGCGCACCTGTCCATGCGCCTGTTCCCGGAAGCGGTATAGCAACGAGAACTACAAGCCCCCATATTTTGTATTTGTCAATAACGTCTTTTTTAGCCGAAGCTCTGCCACGGCAGAAGTTTACAAATTTACTGAAAAGCTTGCTCTTAGGTTCAAGCCAATTAAAAATCTTTTCTATAAAAAATACGATAAACGGAACGGGAATTAAGTTACCGATTATGCTTATTACGAGCGCAAGCCATATGTTAAGCCCCTGAGCTACGCCAAAGGGGAGCGCACCTCTTAACTCGATTACAGGCACCATAGCCATTAAAAGTGTAAGTATTATTTCTTTCATAAAATTCTCCTTAAAATTAATAACATTATTTATTCTAATCTAATAGAAATTGGTTGTCAATATTCCAAAAATATATTGCAAAAGTTGTTTTTACAAAAAAATCAAAAAATTTTTAAATTAATGTAACCAAATGCCGTTCTGAATCGTTTATAATATGTATGGAACATATAAAAGTTAAGGTGCCTTTAAAAGCTTGTCGCCGTGCAAGACATGGTTTTATTGGCATCTTAATTGTTTTTGGGCAGGAAAATTATGTGAATTTTGAAAAAAATATGTTTTTTTCAGATTTTACTTGATAATTTTCCGATAATGTGAGATTATAGAGTATATTATAATTAATTTTATTTGTGATTAAACAATGGAGGTTTAAAATGAAAAAAATAATCGCTTTATTTATTGCAATGGTAATGGTATTCACATTCGTTCCGGCATTTGCAGCAGGCAATGTTGTTGATGTTTCACTTGAAATTGTGGGCAAGAAGGCAAACGGTGAAGCAGGTTATATGCTCAAAGAGGGCGAAGAATTTACAGTTGCTGTTATGATTTCGGAAAATTCACATATTCAGAGTGGTAAGTTTGAAATAAATTATAATACAGAAGCTATATCATATGTATCACATGAAAATGGCGATGTATGGGACAAGCAGCATATGCCTCTTTTCCTGGTAAATGGTGCTAAGTCAGGCAGAGTAATAGTTCCGTTTGCCGACAATACTGAAACAACTGAAGAAGGCGCATTGCACTTGTTCAAATTCAAAATGCTCGATGATGCAGTTAATGTAAGCGATATTACAATTAAGTTTACAGAACTCTTTAACAAAGCTGGCGAAGGACTCGTTGTAAGTGTACAGAACATTATGGCAAGCGTTTATTATGATGTAACATTCGTCGATTTTGACGGAACAGTTCTTTCACAGCAGCAGGTTGTTAAAGGCGATGCAGCAATGGCTCCCGTTGAACCGTCAAGAGCAGGTTATAAGTTCATCGGTTGGGACAGAAGTTTTGATGAAGTAACTTCTGATATGACAATCACTGCCCTTTATGAAGCAACTGGTCTCCTTGGCGATGCAAACCTTGACGGTGCAGTTGACAGCGCAGATGCAACAGCTGTTCTCCGTCATGTAGCACAGCTTGATAAACTTGAAGGCGTAGCATTTGCAAATGCAGACGTTTCAAAAAACGGCAACGTTGAATCAGATGATGCAACATTGATTCTCAGATTTGTTGCAAACCTTATTACTGAATTTTAATTGATATGGAAAGCGTAAAGAGGGATAGAGTAAAAGAGCGTGCAGAGAAGCATTGCAAAATTGACGAGTGCGAAGGCTTCAGATGTATTGGTATAAAGGAGAGGTTTTCGCAGGACGCAAACGCAAACTTCGATAGGATTCACGAACTTTTCAAGGAAAGCAAGGAAAACGGAATTTATGACTTGTTGCTTGAAGCCGAGGGCGAATATGATGTATTGCTCCCCAACGGTGTTTTCGGGGCAATGGGCAATATAGGCGATGACGGATATGATTATTATCTGCTTGTAAGGACTGATGAAGAGCCGAGCGAAGAACTCAAAAACAATGAAAACTTCGTTGAAATAATAGTTCCTACTGCAAAGTGGGCAGTATTTGAATGTATCGGCGATGCAAGGAAAGCGTTTGAGCAGAAATGGCGATTCATTTATAACAAGTGGTTCCCGTCAAATTACTATGAAGAAGTTATGGATGCTATCGAGATAGAAATTTATCCTGAGGGCGACCGCACGAGCGAAAGTTATAGCGGACAAATATGGGTTCCTATAAAGGAACGCAAGGCTTCGAATGTACCTAATTTCACAGGCGTTGTAAGATTTATTATGTGTACAGTTATGGGTCTTGTCGCAGGCTGGCTCGCTGCATCAGCAGGTGGTGTTACTGAATACACATGGTGGGCTATCGGCGGCGCAGCAATAGGCGCAGTCGCAGCAATAACATGGAATAAGCGCATTAAACAGCGAAAAGCGCTTGAAGAAGAAAATAAATAATTATTTAACGGAAAATTCTTTGATGAGTTTTCCGTTTTTTGTTTAGAAAATCATTTTTCTGCTAATAATCCGAATATAAGATAAAAAGTTTTTTTGAGGAGATTAAGAAAAATGAAAAGGCATATTTTAAGGGCAATATCGTTTTTGCTCGTCATATTCGCAGTAACCACGGGTTTTAAAAACGAAACGAAAAGCGTGTTTAGGCTTCATATTATAGCCAACAGCGATAGCGTGGAGGATCAGAGCGTTAAATTAAAGGTTCGTGATGCGCTGCTTAAAATGGAACGAGAGAGTATGATAAATGTTTCTTCAAAAGAAGATGCTAAAAAGGTGATTATTGCAGATGGCAAAAGGGTGTATGAGCTTGTAAAGGGCGTTCTTGAAGAAAACGGATTTGATTATGATTGCTCGCTTATGATAGGCAAGTACGATTTCCCCGATAGGGATTATGGCGATGAGTTCTATCCGGCAGGAGAGTATGAGGCGATAAGAATAGTTCTTGGCGAAGGTAAGGGTCATAATTGGTGGTGCGTTATGTTTCCACCGCTTTGCATAATTGACGATGAAAATGCAGATAATAATAAAAACGAAAGCGATAATGTAGAGTTTAAAAGCATTATAGGTTCGCTTGTAGAGCTTATAAGCGGAACGAAAGGGGAAGATTTAAATAATGAAAAATAACGCTCGCAAAATCATGCTAATGTTTCTTGCAATTATGATGCTTATCATACCATTTGAAGCGCAGGCGGCAAGCCTGAAAATGGGTTCATCGGGCGATGATGTAAAAAAAGTTCAGTCAAAGCTTAAAAGCTGGGGTTATTATAACGGAGCAGTTGACGGAGTATATGGCTCCAAAACAAGGGATGCAGTTATATATTTTCAAAGAAAAAACGGGCTTGATGCTGACGGAGTTGTAGGCGAAAAGACCGCAAACGCAATGGGGCTTTCACTCAAAAGCACATCTTCAAGTTCGAGTTCAACATCGACTTCAAAGACGAATAACAACGATATATACCTGCTTGCAAAGCTCGTGTATGGCGAATCACGTGGCGAACCATATACAGGTCAAGTCGCTGTTGCGGCGGTGGTTCTCAATCGTGTAAGAAGCTCACAGTTTCCTAACAGCATTTCAGGCGTTATATATCAGAAAGGCGCATTTTCCGTTGTCGATGACGGGCAGATAAATCTTGCGCCGAACGAATCGGCTTTGAAAGCCGCAAGGGATGCTATGAATGGCTGGGATCCTACAAACGGTTGCCTTTATTATTATAACCCGAAGAAAACTTCAAACAAATGGATTATGTCAAGGCCTGTAATGTTAAGAATTGGCGAACACGTTTTCTGTAAATAAGAGGTGAAAAATGGATACTACAAGAACAAATAACGTTATATCGGGAATTATAATTCCTGCATTGTTGGCTGCAAGCCTTATAATTGCTTGCTTGTGGGGAGTTCAGCGCAAGGCGGAAGCTGATTCATATAAAAATGCTGCCGAGTCGATTTACAGGCAGACTTATTATGAGCTTGCAAATAATTTTTCGGACCTTGAAACGGCTCTATCAAAGCTTATGGTCGCAAATTCAAGGGCTCAGTATATAATGCAGCTTGACGACATATGGAGAATTAGCGGTGCGTGCAGCGGACTTATAAGCCGTATGCCGACAAGTCATCAGCAATCGCAGGATATTGCGCAGTTTACGATAAGAATTTCAAATTATGCACGGACGCTTACAAAAAATGTTATTTCGGGCAACCAGATAAGCGAAGATGATAGGAAACAGCTTGAAAATCTTCTCAATGCCTGCCACGATATAACAAATGAAGTCAACGATGCTATTTCAAATGACGATATTCCGACTGCGCTTATAGGAACTGATGACTATTATTCCCAGAATGATGAAGAACAGAACAAAAACGCATCAGATGAAGCTGACGAAAAATATCCGACACTCATTTATGACGGACCATTTTCTGAAAGCACGGAAAGCGAAAAGCCTGTTTGTTTAGGCGAGCGTGAAGTTTATGAGGAAGAAGCGATAAAAACAGCTAAATATGTTCTTGGCAATTTCGATATAAAAAGCTCGGAAGTATCCGAGGGTACAGTTCCTGCATATAACTTTTCAGGCGATGATGTTCAAATAGAGATTACGAAAAACGGAGGTCACGTGCTGTGGTTTATGTCGCATACAAGCTCTGATAAAGAGGGTATGCCCGAAGCTGACGAAGTAGAAAAATATAAGAAAGCAGCAACCGATTTTATGAACAAATGCGGTTATAAATCAATGACTGCAACATATGGACAATATTACGGTGGCGCTGCGCTCATAAGCTTTGTTTATGAACAGGACGGAGTATTGGTTTATAACGATTTGATAAAAGTGTGGGTCGATAGAGATACTTATAAGGTTGTAGGGCTTGATGCAAGGAATTATCTTTTCAAACATACATATAGGAATATTTCAAAGCCTTCCGTTTCAAAAAACGAGGCGAAAATGATGGTATCTGCATACCTCGATATAAAGTCTGAAAACCTTGCGCTGATTCCGCTAACTCCATCAAAGGAATGTCTATGCTATGAGTTCAAAGGCGAATACGCAGGAAGTGAATATATCGTATATATAAACGCAGAAAACGGCGAAGAACAGGAGATTTTTAAA
>CADBRR010000091.1 GCA_902797145.1 uncultured Eubacteriales bacterium
ATTAAGCATTTGTAAAATATCTTAATTTGTATTGCAATTCTAACAGTATATGTATTATAATGTTATAAAGATAGGAGGAATTACGATGAAAAAAACGCTAATTATGATGCTTACAGCTATGACCTTGTGCGTTAGTGCTTGTAAGCCTACTCCCGAAGAACCTGCTGTTATAAGTAAAAATGACGGAAAGTTTGAATCTGCAATAAAATCGACAGCTCCACGCAAGAAGTATCAAGCTCCGAAAACGTGGAAGGAAGAATTTGACGGTTGGCAAGACAAAGTAAAAATTAAGATAAATGCTGAAATAATTACTCCCGATGTTGATGCGTATCCCGTTTATAGGGTAACGCCTGTTGAGCAAACTAATGAGAGTGCGAATGCGTTTATTACTGCGTGCATAGGCAATGAAAAGTTATATAAGGTTGATGATAGAACGCTCAGGCCAAAGGCGGTTTGTATGCACGAAATGCTTTTATATCAAAAATATATTGATGATCCTAAGCAGGCTTTAATGGAAGAATATAAAAGTATGCCTGAAATGTTGAATTGCTTTACAGATGAAGAACTCAAAGAGTTAAGCGATGGCTATAAGGAAATGCTTAAACAAAGACAGATTGAATATAATAACGCTCCCGATGATTTAGTTCGTGAGGAGATGGAGCGAGAATATACTATATATTCAGTGGATATTGGCGACGGAAAACTTGTGCCGAAAGGTTCAATGGAAGAATATCTTCAGATTTTCGGTGTAACAGAAGATTTCAAGGAAATTATGCTCGATACTGACCTTGTTGCAAGAGGCGGTTACGGAAAAGCTATTGAACAAAGAAAATCGTATCATCGCCATTCTGTTTTTTGCAGACAATACTGCGAAGCAATGGGGATTTTCGATAACGAAGTTCAAAAGGATATGACACATGATGAAGCACGAAAAATTGCAGACGATTTCGTTCATAATTCACTTGGCTATAAAAATGCAAATGTAAGGGTATCGTCAGAAGTTGGAAGAGGATATAGATTCTTATATACATATGAAATAGATGGTATACCGCTGTTGTTTTCACAGGTATTTAATATAGAAAAGCAAACTTATTATGGACCATTTATGTGGCAGAGACATCTAATTTCAATCGAAGTTATGGACGGAGAAATTGAGCGTGTATATGAACAGTCATCAATTCAAACTGAGGAAAAATTTACAGACAATGTTCCATTGTTGAGCTTTGAGCAAATACAGGATATTTTCAGAAAGCAAATTATAAAGTCGGCAGATTATGATGCCGGAATATGGGAAAAAACACAGGCGGAAATCGAGGAAGAGTGGGCAAAGTATAATAATCCTGACGTTCCGCATGATGATCCGAGCGAAGTTGATATCGAAATAGATAAAATAGAGCTTGGATATATTGTTACAAGAGAAAAAGATAATGTTGTAGGCAATGAAGGAATACTGACGCCTGTTTGGATTTTCTATGGCAAACAGCGCTATAAATACGATTCAAAAGACGATGTGTCGGACGGCATGAATCTTGGTGAAAGCCTTGAACGGGTAAAAGGCGGAACGGCTAAGGCTTTTCTTTGCTTAAATGCTGTCGATGGTTCGGTTATAGATCTTCTCGATTTGAATCATGGCTGTCGCTTTGTTTACTGATGTTGATAATATGGTTAAGGTTATTAAATAATAAAAGTTCCGAATCACATCGGAACTTTTGTGGCTTTAACTGATTTATTGCCCGTCAATATAACTTTCTAAAAGCTCACTTTTAGGATAATATTTTAAAAATGAATCAATATCTGCTTTGTTTTTGCTGAAAAGTAATGTTAGAGTGCTATCCCACGAAACAATTTCCATTTGCGCCAATGGATGCTGAATACTAAGCGGTTTTTTCCAAAATCCCCTGTAACCATCTGCATATGGCAAGCTATATTTTAATATATCTGATAACTCAATAGATTTGTCAAACGCAGAGAAAACTGCCCATATCAACTGAAAGCTTTCCTCCGATATAAATTCCGTTAGTTCTTCTCCGCTTATAAAACAATATTCTTGATTGAGTTTTTCTTCAATTTTAGGAGATTTGGGGTAACAAACACAATCAGTAATCAACCAGTTATATTTTGTCTGTTTGTTTTTTATAGATTCAAATATATTTATAAGATACTCGTTCTTTTCATATATCGCACCGTAAACCATTATTTCTGCTCCTTTTAGTAATTTTATTTATAAAACAAAAAAGTTCCGAATCATATCGGAACTTCTGTGGTCTGGGTGACAGGAATTGAACCTGCGACCTCTTGAACCCCATTCAAGCACGCTACCAAACTGCGCTACACCCAGTCAACGCATTATATTATACATTCAAATTCAATCAATGTCAATATGTTTTTTGAAAAAAAGTTATAATATTTTTATCATTAAAAAATATTTCAATAATTAAGTGGAAAAATAATGGATTTTATATTACAATATAGAAAAAACAAAAAAAAATGCAATCAATTTTCCCCGACAGAATCAAGGAAAAAAGCGGTTCGGAAAAATTTTTTAAAAAAAGTTGAAAAAAAGTGTTGACAAACGGAA
>CADBRR010000092.1 GCA_902797145.1 uncultured Eubacteriales bacterium
CAAATACTATATATTTATACCATACCGCCGATAACTCATTTCTTTCATATCTCTATTCGATACAAAAAGTATGTCTTTATTTTTTGTTCTGCAAATTCACCTTTCAGTATCGTTTAGGGTGTCCCGACGGTCTAAGACCGTCGGGTAGTGTGTTGGCGCTACTCAAACCGCCAGCCATTGCGTATTTTGAACTCATGAACCTGTAATTGATAATCTAATAAATTCTTGATTTCCATAACTTCTTTACTATCATATATTTCATTTTCTTGAACGATTACAACATATAGTTTTATAGTATCTCGAATTATAAAATTATTTTTAACGCTCTCATCATATACATTTGCTAAAAATAATGCTTTTCCATTTTTGTCTGTATCAATATAAATTATTCTTATATCGTGTTCAGTTGCAGATTTATTATAGTTTTTTATGTATTCTTCCGCACTTTTGGTAAGGCTTTGCGAGCAAATCCGTTTTGATGTTCCCTCATGAATATATTCCCTTGCGGTCATTTTTCCATAATAGAGTGGTTCGTTCCAATCATTAATCTTTTTTAATTGTTCAACCTCTGAATCTTCAAAATTTGATTCAGTCTTTACTATGGCGCAAATATCCTCATAAAAATATGTGTCTTTATCATCAAAATGCTGACATATGCACAACGCATAGAAATATCTGTTATGCCCATCTTCATCATCGGTCAAAACCGATGAAAACCTATATAAAAACAATATTCGCCCCTGATTATCTTCTTCAATAACCTTTGTTCTTGATGAAGATCCATAATCTCCGCCGAGTACGTTATGCGCAGCTACAGTGAACAATTCTTTATTATTTCCCTCATATTGTAGCGGATTACAGCCAACACAAATGAAGAGAATTGTTATAATACTTAGCCAAGAAAAAAATTTTTTCATTTTTCAAGCCTCTTTGTAAAAATTCCTATTGCAAATACATAAAGATTATGCTATAATAAACTCATATAATGATAACTTCATTGCATACATTATTACAGCGGCTCACCGTAACGGAACACATCAAAGTTTGCAGACCATAGATATATTCGTTGCAGTGGGCTATTCTTTTACTATTTCATTGTAACCATCTCGCTTATACGATTAATTTGTAATTATGATTTAGATTATGTTTATATTTTACAATATATTTTCCCGGATGTAAATATATCTTTAATAACTTTATGCAATTTCATAATTGGGCGACATAATTTTACCATCTAAAAAGCAGCAAACTTATTTATGTAAGCATACTGTCATTATTGCAATTAAATTATCTATTTTTTATTTTAATTTTGCTTTTATATTCATTATATTTTTGTTCCGCATCGAGTTCATACGAATAATTTTGACGCATAACGTTGCCAAGAACATCCGCCTCGTACTCCCACGGTTGTGAATAGTAACTGTTATACGGAACGCCGCCAAAGTACCCTTTAAGTGACGGGGCAGCAACGAACCGCACATATTTAAAAAATCCAAGTTTTTTATACTGCAAGTAATGCCCATATTCGTGCCTTAATGTTTCCTCCGCTTCACAACCTGAGCAAGGTTCACGCTTGCCCCAGAATATCATACCGAACGAACACGCATTCATACGAAATGGAACTTTTAAAAACCTTACACCTTTATAATATGAAAACACATTGCAGGAAAGAGTTTTTGATTCATCATCACAGAGCTTATCTGCATTGACCCTATCCTGCTTTATTTTTTCAAAAAAGCTTTTGAGCGACATAACATCAAACCTCGATTTTTACCCTACTTGAACCATCTTTTTGTTTTGTAACAATCATCTTTTTGTCGATTTTATCTGCGAGTTCGGTTACATGGGAAATAATACCGACAAGCCTATTTTCATCTGACAAACCTTTTAAAGCCCTAACTGCATGGTCGAGCGTTTCGTTATCGAGCGAACCGAAGCCCTCGTCAACAAACATAGTATCGAGTTGTATTCCGCCAGATGATGATTGAATTTCCTCAGAAAGTCCAAGCGCAAGCGATAACGATGCAATAAACGATTCACCGCCCGAAAGCGTTTTTACGCTTCTAACATCATTTGAGTTATTCGTATTGAAATGATCGACAACGCACAAGTCAAGTCCTGATTTTACCTGCTTACTCTCTCCCGTTTCAGCTCGTTTAAGCTCATATCTTCCGCCCGACATTTTCAAAAACTGCTTATTGGCACGTGCAATTATTCTATCGAAATATGTTGACTGCACAAACGTTTCAAGCGTAACCTTTTCCCTTTCGCTAAGCTTACCCTTTGTTGTATCGTCAAGTGATTTTATATAAGAGTATCGTTTTGACGCAATTATCAATTCATTGAGGCTTTCTTTGATTTTTGCATACATATGGCTGTTAATCTCAATTTTTGAAGTCAAAGCTGATAATTTATCCTGCAATTGTCTTGTAACAGTTTCAAACTTTGTCTTATCGTTTCTAAGCTTTTCTACATCGACATCAGCGCTGTTTTTGACACTATTTTCAAGCGTTGCGATACCAGCTTCTAACGTATGCACTTTTTCCTGTTCAGATTTAAGGCTTTTTTCAGCATTTTCGTATTCGCTGTTTATTTGCTTTTTCTTATTTTCAAGCTCGCTTAAACCTTTTAATGCTGCATTCTTATCTGAAAATTCTAAATTTGCTTTAAGTTTTTCGCACTCTTGCTTATACAAACTCATCTTTTCAGATTCTGATGCTATCCCGTTTTTGATTTCATTGAGCTGCGCAGTCTTTGTTTCAATAAGGTTTCTAAGGTTCTCAATTTCCTTCAAATACTCTTCCCTTCTTTTCTCATCGTTTTCTTTATGAGGAATTGAACAGCTTAATGCCTTGACGATTTTATCACATTCATCCATCTGCTCGATTATCATTTTATTTATAGAATTTAAATCGCCTTTAAGCTCATTTTCGCTGAATGTTTCTTTGAGTTTCTTTTCCTTTTCCTCATAAATTCCACGATATTTTGAAGCATTCTCGCTCGCCTTTATTGCATTATTTCGTTCGTTTTCAGCGATACTCTCTACTTCTTCGACTTTTTCAAGCGTTGGTGCATTTTCGTTTCTATGCGCAATTTCAGGATGATGCAAGCTTCCGCAAACAGGGCATTTTTCACCCTCTACAAGATTTTGTGCAAGCGTTCCTGCTATCTCCATATTATAAATTTTTCTTAGCCTTATCGCCTCGCTCTGATATGCATCTGCACGCTTTTGTGTCCTGATATATACATCTTGTTTTGCATAACAATTGTGTTTAGATTCATTAAAAGATAATATATCGTTTTTAATTGATTTTAGTTTCTTTCTTCGCTCGATTTGCGTTGCCTTTTCATGCTCCATTCTAAGTTTTTCTTCTCCTGAGCCTGCAAGCATTTCTGCATTTTTTATGGCATTTTCAAGTTCACGCTTTTTTAAATCTATATCATTTTCAACTTTTTCTTTTTTGTTTGAGGATATAGCAAGGCTCTCGTTTAAAGATTCCATTTCATTACGCTTTTTCTCATATTCGTCATAATCTGCAATTTTGCCTTTTATAATCGCTATTTGCTCCATTAGCTTATCAACGGATTTAAGATTTTCTTTTTTTAAATTGAAATCTAATTCGAGCATTTCACATTCGGGTTTTAAAGCTTCAAGTTCGATTTTTTTCTCAGCAATTTCATTCCTTGTTTTTTCTAATTCTTCCGCTATAGTAAGTGCTTTGTTTGCCTCGAACAGCTTTTTATCTATATCTTCACGCTCTTTATTTATAACTTTCCTTTCTTCAGAATCCTTTTCAATAAAATCCTTTATTTGTTCAATTTTATCGTAACAGTCTTCAAATCCTGTCATTGAAATCAATTCATTTTTAAAGCTATCATCACACGATAACCCATCAATAAACGACCTTATATTACTATTTATATTATCGTATTTTGCTTTTTCTTCCTTTGTTTTTTCGGACAACATATCCTGGAAGCGGTTAAAAATATCAGTTTTGAAAATATCCCTGAAAATCTTTTGCCTTTCCTCTGTTTTCGCATTGAGAAGCCTTAAAAAATCGCCCTGTGCAATAAGCGCTATCTGTTTAAACTGAACAGCATCCAATCCGATTATATCATTTATCTTTTCATCAGCGTTTTTGACACCGCTACATATAACAGTACCATCTGACAGCATAAGTGTAGCATCTGCATTTTTGCTTGTTACTCCGTTTCCCCTGCTTTTCTTTTTTTCATAACGAGGATTCCTTCTTATTATATATATTTTTCCTGCATAGTCGAATTTGAGTTCAACATATGTTTCAGTATTTTCGTCAGCATATTTTGAACGGAGCATACCTGCGTCCCTTTGTTCACCGCTTGCTTCGCCATACAGTGCAAAAGTTATCGCATCGAATATCGTTGTTTTGCCTGCGCCTGTATCGCCTGTTATTATATAAATTCCATGCGTGCCGAGTTTTTCAAAATCAATTATAGTTTCATTGCAATAAGGTCCGAAACCCGAAATTTTAAGAGTAAGTGGTCTCATATTCTTTCCTCCTCTGCTATAGCGAACAGTTCTTCGACAATCTTTCTCTGTTCATTGTTCATAGGCTTTCCGTTCTGCTTCAAATAAAATTCTTCAAACAGTTCTTCATTTGATTTTTTATCGACATCATCGCATAAATCAATATGTCCTATACTTTTAGTGCGAGAGTTATCATAATCGAGCTTCATCATATTCGGAAAAACATTCCTGAGCCTACCGACAGCATTTATTACATCGTCTTCATCAGTAAGAATAACGTGAATATAATCATCGCTCTTTTCACAATTTATAATTTCATCAAACGAGCCACGCATTTCACGCATATGGCGAACTGGTTCAAGCGTACGCTCAGTTATAAAAACTTCGCCTTTTCTTCCCATTTCCACTACTGTAACGGATTTTTCATGTCCGCATTCTGAAAACGAATACGCAAGCGGAGTTCCACAATACCTGACCTGTTCACGATTTATATACTGCGGTTTATGGATATGACCAAGCGCAACATAATCAAAATCATCAAAAACGCCACAACCAACATTTTCGCTGCCGCCAACTGATATTTCTTCAGATTCAGAAACGCTTGCGCCCGTTATGAACTGATGCGCAACTATTATATTCCTTACGGATTTATCAATCACCATAGAATCAATAGCGCATTTTACAGCATCTTCGTAATTTTCTATATTTTCATCTTCAAATATGCTTCTTACATAAGCCGGTTTTATAAACGGAAGCATATAAACATCAACAAACCCGAACTCATCTTCAAGCCTTGTCATATCTTTCCTTCCATCAAAAACCCTTGACATATGCACACCACTTTTTTTCATAAGGCTTGAACCGAACGCTATCCTTTCAGCAGAATCATGGTTTCCGCTTATAACAAATATCTGTCTATCATTTTTTGCAATAGACTCAAGGAAATTATCAAATAATTCGACAGCCTCAGCTGATGGAACCGATTTGTCATATACATCGCCTGCTATAAGAACTGCCTGTGGCTTTTCTTCATCTATTATGTTTACGATTTTATCAAGTATATATTTTTGATCATCAATTAAAGAAAAATCATTTAACCTTTTTCCTATATGTAAATCTGATAAGTGTATTAATTTCATAATTTGCTCCCACATCTAATCTTGTAGTTATATTGTAATTTACCATTATGTATATTGTCAAGCACAAAAAAATTCCCATACTGAATATGGGAAAAATAATTTTTATTACCAATTACCATGTATCGCTTCCATCATCGGGGATAACCCTCTTCATTGCAGCAATAGCGCATTCTATCATTGAATCATCAGGTTCTTTTGTTGTAATGTGCTGGAGCCATACACCAGGTGCAGAAATTATCTTTGAAATAAGGTTATCGTGCCTACCTGCAAACTTGATAAGCTCATAACCACAACCTACAACGAGCGGCAAGAGCAAAATCCTAATCGCAACATATATTGGAAGTGCAAGTGCGTTCTGCGCAACAGCTTTAACTATTATCGACACGAAAATGCTTACAAGCATCATCAAAATTATAAATGATGTTCCGCATCTTGGGTGAAACCTTCTCTGCTCCCTGACATTTTCAACTGTCAATGGAAGATTTTTTTCATAACAAGCAATAGTCTTATGTTCTGCGCCATGATACATAAATACACGATGAATATCTTTCATAAAACTAATTACGAACATATAACCGACTATTAGAGCTATCTTTATAAGTCCCTCAACAACGCTTGCAAGTATAAAATGCTCCTCGCCGAAAACAAGCTTAGCAATAAGTGACGGCACATACATAAAAAGACCAATCGCAAGCGCAACACCGATTATTATAGCGATAACCATAGCAACCGAAAAGACAGCTTTGTCCTTTTTTGTCGGTTCTTCATCGTCAAGCCCTGCTATTTCAGCAGAACGCATAAGCGATTTATAACCGGTAATCAAGCTGTCTGCGAAGCCAAAAAGACCTCTTACAAACGGTATTTTCTTAACCTTATTAAACACCTTACTCGCTTTCGTCTGATATTCTTCTATAACTATTTCGCCGGCAGGATTTCTAACAGCCATTGCAGTTTTTTCAGGGCCACGCATCATAATGCCCTCAATGAGTGCCTGACCGCCGATTGACGTTCTTTTACAAGATTTATTGTTACTCATAAATCATTAGTTCCCCTTTCTTAAACTCTTCCACATATAATTATAACAACATACTTTATTATTTTCAACATTTTTAATTTCAATAATGAATTATATTTATTTACTAATTAAGAACTTATTTACCTTTATGCTCCGAACAAAAAAGCAGGGCTTTCGCCCCGCATAAGATTGACAATATGATAAGAGTTCAGCTTCTCATTATATTTAAGTATCTTTTAGCGAATTTCAATATGTCGCTCATATTCAGTTTTTTCTTCCTTTTTAGGCATTGTAACATACAATACGCCGTCTTTATACTGTGCAGTTATGCTTTCCTTATCAACATTTTGTATGTTATATGTTCTTGAATAGCTTCCGTAGCTTCGTTCCTTATAAAGGTACTTTGAGTTTTCGTTTTCCTGTTCGTTTTCTGCCGAAATTGTGAGGTAGTCGCCTTGCGTATCTATATGAATATTCTCACGCTTATAGCCCGGCATTTCCGCTTCAAGCACGTATTCATTTCCGTTATCGTGGATATCGGTTTTGAACATATAGTCATCGCTATCGCCAAAAAAGCGTTTTTCAAGCTCCCTCATATTCTTAAACGCATCATATGCGCCAACTGATGTATATGGTCTTATTCCGTACATATTATTTCCTCCTGTTCTTTGTACTTCGTAATTTTATTATCCCCTAAATTATATTTTTTATTATATATTTTTTATCACATATTTTTTTCAATATTGAGTTGTAAATATCTTTTATAAATGTTATAATTTCAACGGTCAAAAAAATATACATCATTGCATAAAAGGATATTTTGATATTTTATGGAAAACAGATTAACTTTTAAAGATGGAATTAAAAAGGGATTGCCTATTGGGCTTGGTTATATTCCTGTTTCGTTCACATTCGGACTTACTGCTGTAAAGTTCGGTATTCCTGTATTGCTCGCAATATTTACATCGCTTAGCAATCTTTCTTCGGCAGGACAATTTGCAGGAACAAACCTTATTATCGCAGGCGCAACATATCTTGAAATTGCGCTTACAACGCTTGTCGTTAATATGCGTTATATGCTTATGTCGCTTGCGCTTTCGCAAAAGCTTGAAAGCGGCATACCGCTTCGCAAGCGTCTTTTGTTTGGGTTTGGAATAACCGATGAAGTTTTTGCAGTTGCAAGTATGGAAACGCTCCCTATTACTTCATCATATATGTTTGGGCTTATAATACTTCCGATTCTCGGCTGGACTATTGGAACAGCACTCGGCGCTTGCACATCGGAAATTCTTCCGCCGATGCTTCAAAATGCGTTTGGAATAGCTCTTTATACGATGTTTATTGCAATTATTATTCCGCCTGCAAAGAAGTCAAAGTCGGTTCTGCTCGTAATTGGGCTTTCAGTAGCGCTTACATGCTTATTCTATTATGTTCCGTTTTTCTCATTTATTTCAGACGGATTCAAGATAATTATTGCAACGCTCGTTTCATCTTCTATCGCTGCTTGGTTATTCCCGATTAAAGACGGTAATGCGGAGGTGTAAGGTATGTATCAATTTATTGCTATTTTAGTTATGGCGCTTGTAACTTATCTTCCGAGAGTTCTGCCCGTTTCGATTTTTAAGCGGAGAATCAAGTCGGTTTTCGTAAAATCGTTATTGTTCTATGTTCCTTATGCGGTGCTTGCGGCGCTTACGTTCCCGTCAATTTTCTATTCAACGGGCAGCACGATTACTGCCGCTATCGGAACGGCTGTTGCAATTATTCTTTCATATTTCAACTGCGGTCTTGTTATTGTTGCATTAGCATCTATTGCAGTTGTTTTCATTGGCGGACTTTTTTTCTAAAAACATATAGACACAATTATTACTTTATGTTACAATAAAGAAAAACTATTCTGGAGATAATAATGTCTATTGATAATAATAAATTTGTTTATTCAACAGCGGTATTGTTGCTCATTAGTGCGTTTACAATACCGCATATAATTTATGATGATAATGTAGCTTATCCTGTGATTTTTTCGATAGGAGCTTTATGCGCAGGCATTATTGGGATTTGCGGCAAGGTTGCTATTTTAAAATATATGCCATTTTTTATAGGGTTTTCGCTATTAATGATAAATGAATCTAATTCATTGGCCACGATTTTATTCGTTTCAATCGGCGTTACGATTTTAGAAGTATTATTTGCAAGAAACAAAAGCTGTTTCTATCCAAAATATTTTACTGCTCAAAAAGCTATCGAAGATACTAAATTTGCCGATCATCAAGCAAGAATTGCCAATGGTTTCGCAGAAAACTATAAACACTCAACGCTAACTATCATTAAAATAGTTTTCTTATGTGTTCAATATATTGCAACATTTATTATGGTATATGCGCTTAGTAACAGTTCAAGTATTCTTGTTGGAATCAGCATATATCTTTTTATACTCGGATATTTGATTTTAGCAAACGGGTTTGCATATGCGATAGCGTATTCACTTTGTGCGTTGCCTATAATTCCGCTTATGATGATATATGAAAGGCTTTATGAAAATGTTTCGCAGGCATTATTTATATTATTCATCGCAATTTCTATAATGGTTTATATTATGCTCGTTTCTCGCCTTGCAAGCAAGATTACGAACAGGCATACAACAAACATCCAATTTAAAAAGATTGATGATATTTATTTATCGCTTCACCCCAATTTATTTTACTCTATTCCCGTATGGGATATTAAATACGCAAACAAAGTAACTTTCGCTTACAGCGAAAATGACAATAAAATAAAGAACATTGAAGAAATAATTTATTCGCTTTATAGGTTTTGCAACTTTTTTAATTACATATATGGATACGGCATTATTAAAGGTTCAAGCGGGAAAATTTTAGTATATTCAAAAAATAAGAATCCATTATTGCTCCGTGCTTTCTTTGCTTTTCATACGCTAAAAAACAGCGAAATATCGTGTTATGATGATGAATCGTTTTCGTCCTGCAAGGAGTTTATCAGTCTTTCAAGGCAAGAACTAACAAGGCGTCACATATCTAACTTCGTAAAATTGCTCGGATTTAGCGATTATGTTCTATCAAAAGAGCACAGGGTCAAGTACACTTTTCTTTTCCTTTGTGAGGATGATATGAACGGTTTTATCAGAGAATTAAATGATAACGGCATTGAATGTAAAAAGATTGAAACCATATTCAATGAAACGACCGGTCAGATATTTTTCAATGCTGATGCGATAATTTTATCTTCTCTCGGTTTTGACAGATCGTATTTCAATGCGCTAAAGCTGACTGAATTCGCTGAAAAGCACAATGGAATGTTCAAAGCGATAGGATTGTAAAAGTTTTTGAACCAATATAAAATTTAGTAAAAAGTTCATAATTTATTAACAAATAGCGTTTTAATTTGTGTTATAATAAATTAAAGAAATTCATTTTGTCCACCTTTCTTGATAGGGGCGCAGCCGTGAGCTGTGCCTCTATTGCATTAAAAAAGTGGTTTTTTGCACCATTTTTTACACAAATTAGGTCAAAACACTTGTATTTTTTGGGATATAATATTACAATGTAAAAAAGTATTTCGATTTGGGCAATTAAAATTTAAACTAATTTTTTGTTCACAAAGGTGTAATGTTATGTTTAAAAAAATACTGGAAAAGATTTTAAATCTTTTCTCAAAATTTAAAGCAGCTTCGGCAAGGGACAAGGTGATTATTTCTCTGCTTGGCTCTGTTGCGGTATGCTTTTTTATTGTAATCATCGTTTCTATTTCAAAAAGGATTGTTTCATCGGATTCGATCACAAACAGGGTTGATGTAATAATAGATAGCACGCCCGAACCAGTCGTTACAAGAAATGTTGAAGTTATACCTACCCCTACTCCGTTTGTGGAGCTTAAAGAAGGTATGGAGGGCGAAGAGATACAGATATTACAGGAAAGGCTTATGGACCTCAATTATCTTGATATTGATGAGTCAACACAATATTTCGGACCTGCAACAAAAGGTGCGCTTGAAATGTTCCAGCGACAAGAGGGATTTGAGCAGACAGGCATCGCTGATGAACAGGTTATAAACTTAATCTATACCAACGATGCAAAAAAGTATATGATTAAAGAAGGGTTCGAGGGTGAAGATGTTCGTGACTTACAATACAGGCTCAAAGAACTTGGTTATATGAAAGAAATTACCGGTTACTTTGGTACTGTTACGACAGAGGCTATAAAGGCTTTTCAAAAGCGAAACTCGCTTTCATCTGACGGTCTTGCAGGCGAGAAGACATTAGCCCTTATATATTCAGACAAGGCAAGGCCAACTGCGGATCTTGAAAATGCAAAAAGGCGTCAGGGCAACATCGACAAGTTCATTAGTATTGCCCGTTCAAAGCTTGGCTGCAAGTATGTATGGGGCGCAAGAGGGCCTAAAACATTCGATTGCTCAGGATTAGTATATTATTGTTTGCATCAGTCGGGTTCTTCAATCGGAAGATATACTGCGGCAGGGTATTCTGAAGTTACACGATGGTCAAAAGTTACATCTTTATCTGCACTCAAGAGAGGCGACCTTATATTCTTCCACGATAAAAACTCATCAAGAATCGGTCATGTTGGCATAGCGCTTGGCAACGGTTATATGATTGATGCATCTTCAGTAAATGGCAAGGTTGTTATGAGGTCATGCACGACTGCATGGTGCAAGAGGAGTTTTGCATTCGGCAGGAGGCCATGGTAAATTTTACATAATTACAGGAGATATTTTTAAATGATAGAAAAAAATGTATGCTACATAGTAGGCGCAGGAGATTTTGACGAAAGCAGGGAGGCATTCTTAGAATCTGATTACATTATTGCCTGCGATGGCGGTTATGAATACCTTGAAAAAATCGGGATAAAACCCGACCTTATAATAGGCGATTTCGATTCTGCAAGCGCCGTTCCAACAGGCGACAACATTATAAAATTAAATCCTATCAAGAATGATACTGACACGTTTCATGCGCTTATGACAGGGCTTGAAATGGGTTACAAGGAATTTAAAATTTTCGGTGGAACGGGCGGAAGAATTTCGCACACGCTCGCTAACATTCAGGCGCTTTCATACCTTACAAAGCTCGGCGCAAAGGGTTATCTTATTGATAGAACAAGCGTTATTACCGCAATAACAAACGATATATTTTCGTTCGGTTCAGATATGAAAGGTTACATATCGGTATTTTCAAACGGTGGAATATCTGAGGGTATAACTATAAATGGGCTTAAATACGAGCTTGAAGACGGAACGCTTGACTGTGATTTTTCACTCGGCGTCAGCAACGAGTTTATCGGCAAATCCGGTTCAATAAGCGTAAAAAGTGGCACATTAATAATAGTTTACGAAAGGCAGAAATGATGGCAAACAAGGAGATAAAAACAAATGCAATGCGTTTGCTCGAACAGGCAGGCATTAGTTACAAAACAGCTAAATATGATGTTGACGAATCGGATTTGAGCGGTGTTCATGCGGCGCAAGTTCTTGGAGTAGAAAGTGAGGTTGTGTTCAAGACGCTCGTTGCGAGAGGCGACAAACAGGGCATTAGTGTTTTTTGCATACCGGTTGACCAGGAGCTTGATTTAAAAAAATGCGCCTGCGTTACAGGCGACAAGAAGATAGAAATGCTTCATGTTAAGGATTTACTTGCAAACACAGGTTACATTCGTGGCGGTTGTTCGCCAATCGGCATGAAAAAGAGTTATCCGACATACATTGATGAAACAGCCCAGCTATTCGATGAAATTTACATAAGTGCCGGACAGCGTGGACATCAGATAATTATTGCGCCCGATGTTCTCGCTTCGTTCGTTCATGCAAGGTTCGTTGATTTGATAAAGATTTAGGAGATGCTAAAAACACGTTTCATCGTGTTTTAACATCTCCCATTTTTTAGTCGTCATCCGCTTCATTATCGAACACTTCTGAAACTTCTTCAAGCAATTTACGAATCTGCAAGTTCTGCGGACATACCTTTTCGCACTTACCGCATTTTATGCAATCGCCTGCTTTGCCGTTATTCTTCGTATGGACGCTATGATAATAATAGCTTGAGTTCCAATCCTTATGCTGCTTCTTTGCGTTCAAGCAAGCGAACAGGTCAGGAATGCTTATATGTTTAGGACATCCATCGACGCAATATCTGCACGCAGTACATGGTATCATATCCTGTGCCCTGAAAATTTCCTGAACAGCATTTACTGCTTTCATTTCCTTTTCATTAAGCGGTTCAAAATCCTTCATATAGCTTATATTATCCTGCATTTGTTCAAGGCTGCTCATTCCTGACAAAACCATCATCATATTATCAAAGCCTGCTGCAAACCTAATTGCATATGATGCGTAGCTCAAACCATTTCCGACTTCATCAAAAACTTTCTTTGCATCATCTGGAATATTTACGAGGCTTCCACCCTTTACAGGTTCCATAACTATTGTAGGCTTATTATGCTTTACGCACACTTCATAGCAAAGCTTACTCTGAACTGCTGCATCTAAATAATCCACATAATTGAACTGAATCTGAACAGCTTCTATCTGCGGATATTCCGTCAATATTCTATCAAGTACATCAGCTTTATCGTGGAACGAAATTCCGAAATGCTTAATCTTGCCTTCGTTTTTAAGCTCCAACGCTGTTTCATAGGCTTTACAAGCTTTGAACTTTTCATAATTACGGGCATTCTGTGCGTGCATAAGATAAAAGTCAAAATATTCTACTCCGCACGCTTCAAGCTGACTTTCAAAGAATGGCCTTATATCTTCCTGTTTTGAAAAATAAGGGTCTGTCAGCTTATCGGTGAGCAAGAACTCTTCCCTATTATGTCGCTTCGATAGACATTCACGAATTGCAATCTCGCTCTTACCGCTAATATAGCCATGTGCAGTATCGAAATAATTGAAGCCATTATCGATAAACATATCGACCATTTTTGAAAACTCATCGTAATCTACTTCTTTTCCGTTTTCGCCATCCTTCATCGGCAGTCGCATACAGCCGAATCCAAACTTGTTCTTAATCTCATCAAAAAATTTGTTCTTCATAGTTTTCTCCTTTTTAATAACAGCATTGAGTTTAATTAAATCCGCTTCATATATTTCCTTTAAAGCTCTATTATAAATTATGCTCGCAGGATGATAAATCGGAAACCACAAATAGCTTATTCCGTCAATAGTTATTGCAATTTGTTTACCATGAAGTTCCCCGATTTTACTGCCTTTATGCGTTTTATCATTGGCAAGAGTCAAAATTGCTTCAAGCGGTGTATTGCCAAGCGTTACAATAATTTTCGGTTTTACCTCTAAAATCTCTATTTTCAGCGTTTGAATACCAGCTAAAAGTTCTGCTTTTGTTGGTGTTCTATTTGATACTGTTTTTGTTTTTTGCTTTACAGGTCGATATTTTACGGTATTTGTAACAAAACCGTTTTTCCTTGAGATACCTGCCTTTTCAAGCAATTCGTCAAGCTGTTTCCCAGCTTTCCCGACAAAAGGTTTACCACGTTTTGCCTCTTCTGCCCCCGGCGCTTCGCCAATGAGCATAAATAGCGAGTCTACATTCCCTTCGCCGAAAACAGGATTTTCAAAATCGCCATCATATTTTTCATTCCCTTTTAGCTCAATTATTCTTTCAGCTTCGAGTTCATAGGCATTTGAGATTCTATCTCTGCGTTCATTTCGCATTATGGTTCGTTCTCCCCTGGCGGATTTGTAGGTTCAGTAGGTGGCGGAGCTATCGGATAATCCTCAAGCGCCTTTTCATAATTAGCTTTTAATTCATCATAATATCTATTGAGCAAGCTTTCACTTCTAAAGCTTATCGAGAATTTCAGCCAATTGATATTCTTTTTAAGCAATTCCTTTGTTGTATTCGGCAAATTATGAACCTTTGACATATAATCTTCAACTTCGCTTATAAGCTTATTTGAACGCCTTACCATATCTTCAAACGTTTCTTTTTGTTCCTGCTTAGTATGAACAGGGCAGCGTGATTCTTCATCCGATGAATTATCGCCATATTCGCTAACAGGAATATCAGTAAATACTGCATTGGGGATAACCTGCAATATATATTTTTCTTCAAACTGCATATAGGGCGAACTGCTATTTATTAAAACAACGCTCTTCGTTTCTTTTAATTCATCAGGGCAAAACTCCGATGCAGGTTTATTTGAAGATTTACAGATTGTAACAGTTGCGTGCATATCGCAAGTCTTAGTTGGAACGCTATCTTTATCAAACCAATCCTCAATCGGAGTATGTCCGCAAGCATCGTTTTCACAAGCTTCTGTTGCAAGCAAACCTGAAATCGAGCATACACGGCGCTTTACAAGGCCATTTTCCTCTGGTGTACCATCTAATATCTGTTTATTTTCTAAATCAACGTGTATCTTTGACATAAATGCCTGCCACAACGGAGCTGCGCACTTTCCGCCCGTTGAACCGCTTACAAGCTTATTTGCTGGGTAATCATGACCTATCCATACAACTGCTGTATAATACGGCGTCATTCCTGCAAAATAAACGCTTGTATAGTCTGAATTTGTACCTGTTTTGCCTGCAACAGTCATACCTGTTATCTGAGCATTTGCACCAGTACCGCTTTTTACAGCTTCAGATAGCATATCAACAAGCATATAACAAGTTGAACGTTTGAACACCGGTCTTCTCTCAGTAAGTGTTCTTCCATCTAATATAACGTTTCCTGCATCATCTACAACCTTTGTAAACGATATTGGTTTTTTATATTCGCCGCCCGATGCTATTGTTGCATATGCGCCTGCCATTTCGATAGGTGTAATACCGCTTGTACCGAGCGCAAGACCCGGACCATCGGCATTAATTCTTGAACCTTCAATTCCAAGCGCTTCAAGATACCTTACCGAATTTTCTATTCCTACACGCTCGAACAGCGTTCTTGCAGCTACAACGTTGAGCGACTGAACTATACCTGTTCTTATGCTTGTAGGTCCTATATACCTTGTACTTCCTATTGCAGGATAACCTGTTCCGCCATAACCCTGAATAGGTCCTTCCATATTCATTATAATGCTTGCAGGTGCAGAACCCATATCAAGCGCAGGGCCATATATTGCTAATGGCTTTATTGATGAACCGACCATCATACTGCTTTGATATGCTCTATTCCATTCCTTTTTGCGTTCGGGCGATGTTCTACCGCCAATTATTGCCCTTAACTGACCTGTTGACTGGTCGATAACTACTGCTGCTGCCTGTGGCTCTACTATTTCTATTGTCGTTCCGTCAGCGTTTGTTGTAACTTCAACTGCAGCATTAGGATTTTCAAGCTTCGGATATTTATCCCACTCAGTTATTGTATCCTGTACAGTATGCTGTATTTCAGGGTCTACTGTTGTATAGATATGATAACCGCCTGTACGTATTTCGTTCTCTATTGCGTTTCTATTTGCCTGTGTATCGGGCAAATTCCTCGCTTCAAGCAAATGTGTTATAACATCATAAATTGCGTACTCAACAAAATATGGCATATCATAAAGCTGTTTCTGCTTTGAAACGGGAAGTATATTCACTTCTTCTTTCAATGCGCTTTCGTACTGTTGTTTTGTTATACAACCTGCCTGAAACATTCTTTTCAAAACGAGGTCTGTTCTCTCGTTTGTTATATTCATTTTATTCGTTCCATCAGCGTTTTTACGCTTATACATATTCGCTCTTGGATTAGTTTCATATGGTTTTTGAACCATACCTGCAAGCATTGCGCATTCCCTTATAGTAAGCTCCGATAGTTCCTTACCGAAATAGTCCTTTGCCGCTGTCTTTACGCCATAGTTTGATTCGCCAAGGAATACATCATTGAGATATGCTTCGAGTATCTGGTCTTTCGATATCGTTTCTTCAACTTCAAGCGCAAGGTAAAGTTCCTGAATTTTCCTTTTATACGATTGCTCATTTGTCAAAATTTTATTTTTAACGAGCTGCTGCGTTAGCGTACTTCCGCCGTGAGCATTGCTGTTTGTAAGCGTTCCAACAACAGCCGAAACAAGCCTTTTATAGTCAACGCCATGATGCTTATAAAACCTTACATCTTCTACGGAAATAAGTGCATTAACGAGCATATCGGGTATTTCATCAATCGTTGCCCAATCCCTATACTCCATGCCTGCATATGTGGTTATGAGTTTTCCGTTCATATCATAAATGTACGAAGTTCTATCCGATTTTGTAAGCATACTTGCATCGAGTTCGGGAACAGTATCCACATATGCTTTTGCAACGCCAAGCACGAGTCCCATTACTGCGCATCCGAGCAAGAACACAAGCGCAATAGTAGCTTTAATAGTATTGAACACTATTTCAAGCGCAAACGGCTTTTTCTTTGTTGTCGGAACAAATAGCGGTTCTTCATCCTGTGAAGTTAGATTATGAAAAAGATTATTTTCAGCTTTTCCGCTAATTTTATTCTTTATTTTTTCAAAAAATGTTTTAAGCTTTTCGCCCATTATATCAAACTCCTTAAAAACAATCTTATTTTTTAAATATACATATAATTATTGTACCACTTTTTTTCAGTTTTGCATATAATTTAGAATAAAATTTAACAAAAAAGAGGTGATAATTATTAAAGCGAAACGGATTTTTAAGAGGATAATTCATATATCAATTATAATATTTATATTAATTTTAATACTTATCATACTTTTTCTTATAATCATTAACAAAAATGCATCTGAAACGATTGGCGTTTTATCACAAGCACGAATAAAATCGCTTGCCGCAAAGGCGATGAACGATGCGGTCCTTGAATCAATGGCTGACGATGAAACATATGCAAGCCTAATCGAGTTTAAAGACAACGGACAAAAAGTATATATGCTTCAAGCAAACACGAGAAGTATGAACATACTTGCAGCGGATTGTGCAGAGCTTGCTCAGGAAAAAATCAAGGATCTTGGTGAACAAGGCATTTCTGTTCCTATTGGAACGATAAGCGGCATAACATTCCTTGCAGGCAGAGGTCCGTCAATCAAGGCATATTTTACTCCGGCAGGAAGCGTTAAAAGCGAGTTTACTTCCGAATTTGTTTCTGCCGGAATAAACCAGACACTTCACCGAGTAAAAATAAGACTTACAGCCTCTGTAAATGTTGTTTTGCCCAATTATTCAGAAATTGTCAAGGTATCCACTGAAGCCTCTATCGCTGAAAGCATAATCGTTGGCGATGTGCCTCAATCATACACGAATGTTGCAAACGAAGATGATATGCTCAACTTCATACCATCTGATTAAAAAGCAATACCGCCACCGATAAATCGGTGACGGCACTGCTCTGTGTCCTATTCATTAATGAGGTAATTAAGCTGATTTAATGGAATCATAAATTCCGGTACATTCCCTGTGTATGTAGTAATTTCATAATTCCTATACACAAGAACTATGCTATCTTCTGTTATATAAAAATATTGTTCATCGCTTATGGGAAGCACATCCGATAGAAGCGTTAGCCCTGCCCTATCCGCCTGAGCGGTTATAACATCTGGCAAAACATATCGCCAATTTTCATTATCGCCTTTAAAGTAATCGCAAATCTTAATTATTTTACCTTTATTACAATCGAAATTTATCGGTACTTTTTCAGCAGTTTTTAGAATATCCTCTTCATATGCTGTCAATACAACAGAAAAAATTCCTTTATCGTTAAATGTGACTTCATAATCAATATCAATATCCTTACCGTTTCTCTGAATTATACCATCAATTTCTGACATTATTATTTCATTGAGCGTACTATCAAACTTACCCCTTGCAATCGGAAAAATCACGTCAACTCCGTTTATGCGCCTTTTATCGTAAATATACGGCATAAAGTTTCTAAAACGTGTCTCCTGCGTTTCCTCATCCTCGTTATCCGCATTAATTTCCTGCGTCTGTTCGGGAATTACGTTTGGAAGCGGCTGCTGTATTTCCTTCCTCACATCACAGCCTATGAGCACAATCAACATAACCGCAACCCAAATAGTATAACATATTTTTCTCAACATATCAACCGACAAATACGACCTGAGTATCCTCAATCGCCTTATTTATCATTTCCGTAAAGTCTACAAGCTGTTCGCTTGCCCTCAAATCCTCAACCTTGGGTTTTGTAACAGGGTGTTGCGGAACAAATACGGTACAACAATCCTCATACGGAAGTATTGATGTTTCATAAGTGCCTATCTGCCTTGCGATAAGCATAATATCGTCCTTATCAAATCCGATTAGCGGACGGAATACCGGCATAGTAACTGCATCATTAGTAACGCAGAGGCTTTCAAGTGTCTGGCTCGCAACCTGACCGAGCGCTTCGCCTGTTATCAGTGCAAGCGCACCGTCTTTTTCTGCTATCATCTGTGCAATCTTCATCATAAGTCTGCGCATAATAACAGTTGTTTCCTTTGATGGACATTTTTCATATATTGCAAGCTGTATATCTGTGAACGGCACAAGATGAAGCTTAATAGGTCCTGAATATTCAGCCACTATCTTTGCAAGGTCTACGACCTTATCCCTTGCTCTTTCGCTCGTATACGGATAACTGTAAAAATGAACTGCTGAAAGCTCAAGGCCTCTTTTTGCCATCATATATCCTGCAACAGGGCTATCAATTCCACCCGAAATGAGCAACGCTGCCCTTCCCGAACTGCCTGTCGGCATACCGCCAACGCCCTTTATTTCATCTGTATACATATATACTTTTTCCCTTATTTCTATGCCGACCTTAATTTCAGGTTCATGAACGTCAACATATATTTCAGGTATATTTTCGAGCAAGTAATGGCCAAGCTCCCTGCCAATAACATCACTCTGCATAGGGAATCGCTTATCAGCACGCTTTGCAAAAACCTTAAATGATATTTTTTCTCTTCCATTGAGTTTATTTGCCACTGTTTTTTCAACGAGCAACTTTGCGTTTTCGCAAATATCGTTCCATTCCTTTGACTCGGTTTCTACAGCAGGGCTTACTGAATGAACGCCGAAAACCTTTTTAACCTTTTCTGTTGCTTCTTCGATGTTCTGTTCATCGAGCCCTGCAACATATATTCTGCCCTGTTCACGAAGAACACGTGCATTAAACACCTTTACTGCCTTTTTAATATTTTCTATGAGTTTTCCCTCAAAGAACGGTCTATTAAGACCTTTAAGATGTATTTCCGAATATCGTACAAGCAATATTCTGTTTCCTGTATTATTCATAGCTATCTTCCTCCGTAAAGATATATTTTATCTTCTCTTAAATCTTCTTAAAAATTCGACTTTCTCAGCAATAAACTGAGATGCTGTATCAATCTCTTCAATCGTATTAAACGGGCTAAACGAAAATCTCAGTGCGCCTTCGAGCCTTGCGCCCTTTATACCCATCATTTCAAGAACTCTACTTCCGCCTTTTTTATGTGCAGAGCAAGCAGAACCTGTTGAAACATAAATCTGCTTTTCTTCGAGCGCATGAAGCAAAACTTCGCCTCGAACTCCTACAAAAGAAGCATTGAGGATATGCGGTGCGCCATTTATTCTATCGTCAAATTTAGGTCCATTTATATATACATCGGGTATCTGCATAAGATTCTTTGCAAGCCTTTCCTTGCAATTACGCATATTTTCTATAAGACCCTGCTGATTATTTCTATAAAATTCAAGCGCCTTGTCCATTGCCATTATTCCGGGCATATTGCTCGTGCCTGACCTAAGATTTTTCTCCTGCCCTCCGCCTGTCTGACCGCCTGCAAACTTAATGCCCTTTCTTACATAAAGTGCGCCTATGCCTTTAACGCCATGGAATTTATGACCACTTATAGAATACATATCCGCCTTGATTTTGTCAAACGGAAGTTTACAAAAAGCTTGAACACCATCACAATGGAACACAGCTTCCGGAGCTTTCCTCTTTATCATATCATAAATTCTGCCGATATCATTTATTGCGCCTGTTTCGTTATTCACGTGCATAATGCTTACGAACTGCACAGAATTATCGAGCAGTCTATCGAGCAGTTCAAGATTAACTCTTCCGTCCTCATAAACGGGAATCGTCATTGCATTATATCCTTTGAGCGAACGAACAGTTTCGTACATTGACGGATGTTCAACCGAGCTTATTATAACCTTACCCATTCCACGCTTTGCCTTGAGCGTTCCCATAAGCGCCATATTGTTGCTTTCAGTTCCGCCCGATGTATAGATTATTTCATCAGCTGTTGCGCCAAGCGCTTGCGCAAGATTTGTCCTTGCCCTGTTCATATCTCGTTCAGTATCAACTGACGGTGAATATGCGCTTGCAGGATTAAAAAACTTTTCTGTCATATAATATGCTGCAACATCTGCTGCTTCTTTAAGCGTGCGTGTTGTAGCGCTGTTATCAAGATAAATCATAATCATTCTCCATAAAATATTTTTTATATATAATATTAATTCATTCAATTATATGGTTACTTTATTTTAACATATATTTTCTGATTTTTAAACATTTTTATTGTTGGAGTTTATTAAAATATGTTATAATATATAAAATAAAATGAGGGAGGGTTCGTTATGAAGAAAAAAGCGTGTATAATGCTGGCAGTAATGATTTTGATTTCATTATGTTTTTCGTCCTCCCATGCTGATATTTCAATATTAAAAACAGGCGATGTAGGCGAAAATGTTGAAAAAGTTCAGCGTTTGCTAAAATATCATGGTTTATATTCAGAACCTATTGACGGAGTTTATGATTCAGCGCTCGAACAATCAGTTCGACGTTTTCAGCTTTTAGTAGGCGCAAAAAGCGATGGTATATTTGGTCCTGAAACGTACACAAAATATCTTCATGCGCTTGCGAATGGCGTTTTTAACAGCCACGAGCAGGTGAATACCGATATTCTTAATGGCAAAATAATAGGCATTGACCCTATGTATCAAGCTGACGAAGATTTATCATTTGAACAGATAAGTCCTGAAAGCGAACGCACAAAACCTAAAATGAGCAAAGGTGCTTCTGGTATCAAGACGGGCACACAAGAATGCGAAATCAACCTTGTAATAGCATTAAAGCTTAAAACGATGCTTGAAAATGCAGGGGCTACAGTAATAATATCCCGAAGCGAAAGCAATGTATCTATTTCAAATATTGAAAGGGCAGAAATTATGAATGATGCAGGTGTTGATATATGGCTCAGGATTTGTTGCAACAGTTCAAAAAACAGCAGCACGAATGGCGCAATTGCGCTCGTTCCGTCAAGATTTAATAATTACGATAAATACAAGAGCAGCCTTTTGCTTGGAAAATCGGTTATAAGCGGCTTTTGCAAATCAACAAAAGCCGAGAATCTTTCGGTAAAAGCTTTATCGGATCAGGCAGGATTTAATTGGTCGGATAATACTGTTATTACTCTTTCACTCGGTTATCTTTCAAACGCAAATGAGGATTCAAAGCTTAACAGAAGCTCGTACCAAATTAAATGTGCAGAGGGATTATTTGACGGAATTGTTGAATATTACAGTAAAATAGCAGACGCTACGCAAGAATAAACGGAGGAAAAATGAAGCGAAGTTCGTTATTTATATCAATAATAATACTTATGGCATTATTTTTATCTGCCTGTTCGGGGAAGGACGATACCATCAGCAATACAACTGAGTCAGTTCCGACAAATTCGCCCGATTCAGGCGATGATGTGTTTGATGACACACTGTTTTCTGATTCTAATCCCATTTCGCAATTTATGCAGGAATACATAGATGATGTGAGATTGGGAGTCAATGCGTATTGTCAGCGAAGCGATGAGTTTTCAAAGCATTATTCAACGCTTATGGTTGCACATATTTCCGATTTAAGCGAAGTATATATAACAGTAGGTCGTTTGTCCGTAAGTTCGCTTATTGAATGGGATAACATATATGGCGAAGGTTCTTTAAGTCAGCTTAGTGAAGGTACATATTCATTCAACTTCACATATAATAATGGTGATAGCCTCACAGGAAGCCTTGATAACAATATATTAAAGTTTACTTTAATTTCTCAATCGGGGCAGACAAAGCTTGTTTGTAGAATTGAAAAGACTTTGATAGGTTATCTATCGTATGTTTCATCAAGCGGTACTCGTTCTGCGCTTTATTATTCCGGCAAACTTATGTTTGCAAGCGGTATTGCGCAGTACGATACAAATACTGAATTTACATGGGAGAATTTATCTTCATCAGCATCGTATATTATAGACTATGAATTTTAAGGGAGAATAAAATTATGGATTACAGCATTGAAATTATTGTTTTTATCGGAGCATTGATTTTTATAGGTCTAATCGTAAGGTTTGCAACAACGCCGCTCAGAACATTTTTCAAGCTTTTGATAAACTCTATCGGCGGAGCAATACTTTTATGGCTTGTAACATTTGTTTTTAATATTGATATTCCTATCACAATATGGACAGCGCTCGCAACAGGAATATTTGGTATTCCAGCTGTAATAGTAATGTACATACTCACATTGTTAAATTAAAATAAAAGCAGAGGGTATTTGTTTGATATATCCCCCTGCTTTTTGTTTAATATATTTTTATTTATTAGTCATCATGGTGTTTAATGCCGTCTCTGCGGAAGAGAATAGATATTCCCCATATTCCTGCTATGCCTACTATTGTGTAGATAATTCTTGCAAGTACACCGCTCATACCGCCACCTATTGCTGCCACAAGGTCGAACTGGAAAAGACCGATAAGCAACCAGTTAAGCGCACCGATTATAATTATAATAAGTGAAAGCGTATCCATCATATCAACTCCTTTTCAAATAATTTATTCAGAGTTATTATGCCCAGATACGCTAATTCTTTATTCATTGAAAATCAATGATATTAAATTCTATCTTTTCCTATCTTTATCTGCAAATAATTCAATTTCCAATTTATCAAAATCAACGCTTTCTATAAAATCGCTTGCCCTGAACGTAGTTCGAGAAAAACCAACAATTTCTCTCAAATGCTTTTCAAGCACAACAGGGTGTGACAAATCAAGTTCTTTGCAGACTGCATCAATGACGCTTTGCCATTGACCAACCGTTGAGATACCATCAAAATCGAATTCTTTGACAGTATCTGCAATAGTTTTGTTGTTCTTCTTTATTATTCCCCATACACGCATATATAACACCGACCTAATTATCCGTTATATACAAACCACGCATATATCTTAAGGAGTCCTGTTTCTTCATCAATTCCGTCAGGGAATCCATAAACTGCCTTTTTCTGACCTACTTCAAACGATGCTGTATCGTGATAGTATTCAATAAGCACTTCGTGACCGCCTGTTGTTTTAACCTTTATAAGCTTATACGGTGTTGATCTTATAATTTCAACAACTTCGCAATCAATCTTATAGCCCTGATTCTGATGCGGTTCAGACATTATATTTTCATATGTGTTATCGAACTTATATGCCGTCCTTGTATACGTATCCTTATTCGGCATATGCTCCATAAATATTATCTTTGTAGTAGTAACTCCATTGAGCGTTGACTCAATTGTTACTGTATAAAGTCCGATTTCCGGAAGAACAGCCTTAAAGCTAAATCTACCCTCTGTGCTGTCAAATGTTGGAGTTCCTTCAAATGTAACACCGCTTATCTTAATTGTTGCGCCCTGTGGCATTGAACCTGTTACTGTCAAAGTATTATCCCAACCTGTGTTATCAGAACCATTAAGCTTTACGCTTTCATCAAGCTTTATTCCCGATGCGTTCTGTGAGTAATCTACCTGAACTTCTTTCCTTGCGATTGAATAGCCATTGAGCCTTCCCTCAATAATCAAAGTCTGTGCACCCATATCTGCAAACTGATATGTTCCTGAGAAATTGCCCTCTGAATCTACGCTTATTTCCTTATCATTCAAGAATACCTGTGCCGATGCGTTTCCAACTTTACCATTTACATCAACAATGCCAAACTCAGTTACTATTGCCATAACGCTCGGATTTACAACTTCGAGTTCAAGCTTCGGTATATCAATTGTAATTTCAGGCATTTCAACCTTTGTTTCCTTGCCCTCTGCATTTATAATCGTAATGTTCGGCGTTGTCTTGTACGTATCGCCATCTGTCGGCTGGTTGGGTATCCACAACTGTTCTGCTATTCTGAATTTAACTACTCCATCTTGAACTGTTGCTTCCTGAACAGTTTCACCCTCGCTAAACCTTACAATGTTGCCATTCTTTGAATATATTTTAAGAATATAAGCCGGTTCACCGCTATCGAGTTGCGATTTTTCAACAGATGGCGTTCTTGTAACAACATTGCCTGTGAATGTATATCTTACAGCAGCTATAAAATCTCCGCCAAAGCTGCTTGCTGCAATTACAAAGAAAATTATAATCACGAGCACGAGCGCTGCAACAGAACCTATTATAACCTTAGGCATCATTGTATTGTTTCCACCAAAGCTATTAGAACGCTTTTTATAATTACTTCTGCGCCTATTTTCTATGCCGCCCATATTATTATTGGCTTTCATATTATTTGTTCTCGCTCTATCGGTTGTCCTTCGCTGCGAATTGCCCTGAGCATTATTTACATTCTTTTTGCGTACAGGCATCGTTGCTGATTCACGATTCATACGATTATCGTTATTCTTATGAATACGTGGTTCTTGCCTTATCTTTTTTACAGGTTCTCTCATATATTCATCGTCTTCGTCATCATCGAAAAGGTCAAATTTGTCGTTACCTTTGAAGTTTGCATCATCTTCATCGTCATCAAAGTCAAAGTCAACATCTTCATCATCGATATCATCATCGTTATTATCCTTTGCAACATTGAGCCATGACGGTTTCTTTGCAAAGCTCCATTCAGGTCTTTGCGGTTTAGCATACCCTTCTTCACCATCATTCATTTCATCAATATATGCAAATTCATCTTCAACGTTTCTATCGTTGTTATCGTTTACTGCCGAGTTTTGCTCTTCGGCTATCGGAAGTGGTGATGCACAATTTTCACAATATTCGAGATAGTCTGCATTTTCCGTTCCGCATACGCTACACTTCTTCATTGAAAAACCTCCATTTCTTTCATCCCTAATTTATTAACAATAATCGGATTTTTCTGATTTTCGTTTTAATACTCGTTTGAAATATTTACGATTATCTATATTATACCAAATTCCAATGCAATATAAAAGATATATTTTTCACATAATTTCAAACAATTTATTAACGGAGTATTAATTTTTCTTATTTTTAAAATACTGATAGAGTGTACATTGCATTCCGCCATTTGAAAGCTTTCTGCGTTTATCAGCCTTTTTTCCATATATTTTTTCAAAATCCTTATGTGATGTAATAACATTTACCGAGAAATTATCAAGCTCATCAAACTTTGCCCTCATCTGCCCATACAAGCTTTCAGCCTGTCGCCTTTCGAGCATTCTTTCACCATACGGCGGATTGCAAACGATAATTCCATCCGATTTTTCGCACTTTAATGTACTTAATGGAGCAACCTCCCATGAAACCATTATTCCTGCTTTTTTTGCGTGCTTCTTACACAAATCAATACTCCTTGCATCTATATCCCTGCCAAGAATATCGAGCTTAACGTCCTTTACGCTATCCCTTGCTTCTTCCTTTGCAAGTGCCATTATCCTGTCATCAAAAAAGTGCCATTTTTCAAACGCAAATTCACGATTCATACCTACTGCCATATTTTTTGCAATCATAGCCGCTTCAATAGGCATTGTCCCCGAACCGCACATAGGGTCAATAAGCGTTTGTTCGCCTCTAAACCTCGAAAGCAGAATTATTGCAGCTCCAAGCGTTTCGGCAATAGGTGCAGCAACATTATACGTTCTATAACCTCGCCTTGACAAACCTGCGCCGCAACAATCGAGCGCAAGCGTTACGTTATCTTTAAGTATTCCTACCTCGACTATAATTTCCTTGCCCGTTTCAGGAAGCGTTTGTGTTTTATATGCTTTTTTGAGGTTTTCTACAATAGCCTTTTTAGTTATGCTCTGGCAATCAGAAACGCTAAACAACGTACTTTTTGCGCTCTTGCCATTGACATGAATAAAGCTATCCTTTGCTATATACTGTTTCCAATCAATAGCCTTTACGCCTTCAAACAGTTCTTCAAACGACCTCGCCTCGAACGTACCGACTTCAAGCAAGACCCTTTCAGCGGTGCGAAGCCACAGGCAGGCTCTTGCCATCGCATCGAATCCGCCTGTAAAAAACACCCTTGCATCTTCAACTTTTTCTACTTCTATATTATGGTAACGAAGCTCGCTTGAAACTACCGATTCAAGCCCCAGCTTACACGTTGCTATAAATCTCATATTTATCTCCGTAAATTCTTTAATTAAATTTCTTTTAAAAACTCAAAGAAATCAAGCCATTTATTAAGCATATACAGCGTTATTTCATATTTTTTGCACATCGCTTGTTTTACGCAGTATTGCTTTGTGGCATATTCAATAGATATAAGCTCGACAGCCGCAGTGCATGCCAACCAATTTTTTATATCTAAATCATCTATATCAACCCTTGCAGAAAAAGCCACCCACAAATCCATAGCAAATGTTACTGCATTTTTCATTTCTTCAGGTGACTTATTCAGTTGCTCGTTTTCCTGAAGATTGCCTATGCTTATATCTATCGCTTTTTTAAGCATTGGATTGAGTTTTTCCATATCAAAGTCAAACTTGCTGACTTTTCCCTCGACTATCTGATCCGCTATCAATGCAAGGTATGGTTCATCAGCATCCATTTTTTTGAGCAATGGGAATATACTGTTCTTAATTTCCGAATCGTATTCAGGGTTTAAAAGAACTTCCCTAAGTATAATCTCTGCCCTTTTATCGCCTATATCGCAAAGCAATTCAAATGCTGCTTGCCTTATTCCTGTATCCTGAAGCGTTAGCGACCATCTCATAAGCGTTTCAAATTCATCGCTTTCGTTCCATTTATCAACAAGTTCATCATGTGAATTTAAATCAAAGCTTGCAATTCTATTAAGCCTTGAAACTATTTCCGTATACGGAACCTGATAGTTCATTATCGACATTCCGTCTTCTATTATTTTTCGTTTATTGCCTTCTAACGCATCCCTACATATATTTCTATAATATCTTGCAATAGAATCGAACTCATCCATCTTCAGAATTACATCATAGCATTCTAACGCATCTTCGTAATTGCCAAGCTCGAAGTTACAAATGCCTGCTGTATGCAGAAAAACACTTTCATACGGCACTTCATCGAGCATACTATATACTATGTTCCTTGCACGGGTAAATTCTTTTACATCGGCAAACGCTATTGCAATTTTATTTTTATCACCAATATACGCATTCTTTGCCATTTCATCTAATTTTTTGAGTTGCTTTTCAAGCTTATCTTTAAAATTGAGTTTATAATAGCACAACAATGCATTACAATGCGCAGTTATATCAAACGCATCATCTTTTATTGCACTTGACGCATATTTGAGCGCATTCTCGTAATTTCCATTATTGTATTCTATAAATGCAAGCGTATCTTTAAATATTGTAACATCGTATCTATCAGATGCTATCAACAGCATTTCAATTGCTTCATTTATCCTGCCATCAGAAATTAAATACTGAGCTTTTTCGAGTATTTCCTGTATATCTGAGTTTGTTGCCTTCGCAATACTGCTTATATTGACTTTCTTCGTTTCTTTTTGCTGTTCAGCAGCGTTTGCTTTCGCTTTCATTTTTTTATCGAAACCAAACTCGACAACTTTCCCGTCATACTTTGCTTTTTTCGTATGCTCTACACCATTATCTGCTGATTTATCTTCGTATTCCATATCATCGAGGAAATCGAGCATATCGAGTGCTTCAGGAACATATTTCCCGTTCGGATTCTTATCTACATATTTTTTAAGATTAGTTTTTGCGTTTTGCGCTTGTTCAAGCCCGAAAAAGTTACAGCCCAGCCCGAATAGCTCTTCGCCATTATCCTTATCCTTCTCACAATATATAAGCAAAACAGCATTTGATTCATAAAACTTATTTATTGAAGTCAAAACCTCTGCGAGCGCAAGTGCGCATTTTTTATTTTTATAATCTAAACGTAGTCCCCTTTTATAATTGAAAATCGCTTCGGGAATATCGCCGTTATCAAACGCATTCGTCCCACGCCTGAGATAGAAATCGGAATTTCTTTTAAAAGAAATCACTTTACCATCGTTCTTATCTTTCTTAATTTGTTTCATTTCAATCTCCGATTATTTTATTTTTTGCACTCGTCAATAAGCTTTTCTAAATCCCCTTCATCGAAATTATATTTTGTATTGCAGAAATGGCATTTTAGCTCTGCGCCATGCTCCTTTTCTTTCATTTCTTCAAGCTCATCTATACCGAGTGATATAAGGACTCTTTCAAGCCTTTCCCTGCTACAATCGCATTTGAACATAGGTTCAATCGTCTGTGTCACTTCTATTCCAATATCTGAAAAAATATCATTTAAACATTCTTCAAGGTCTTTACTTTCAAGCATTTTTGCAAGTTCCTTGATTTGATTTACTTTCGCATCAAGCTTATCGAGCACTTCATCAGGGCAACCCGGAAGTGGCTGTATCAAAATTCCGCCCGATGAAAGAACATTGCCGCTCTGCGCCTCTACATGAACGCCGAGATATACTAGCGATGGCTGCTGTTCACTTACAGTAAAATAATTTGCAAAATCCTCTGCAATTTCGCCCGAAACCATATTGCATTTACCGATATACGGTTCTTTGAGCGACAAATCCTTTATAACGGTTAAATCGCCAAACCAACCTACTGCGCTTGCAACATCAATTTTGCCATTAGGCATAGGTGGAAGCTCTACCGATGGATTTTCGATATATCCCTTTACTATCCCGTGCGGTCTTCCTGCGCAAACAATGTTGCCTGCAAGCCCTTCACCCTTGATTATATTTGTAATACTATCCGTTTCATTTTTAAGCTGTGCGCTCATCATAGAAGTCATAAGCAGCGTTCTTCCAAGCGCAGCAGTACACGTTCTTGAAAGCTCATGCGTTTTCCTTGCTGTTTCTACAAGTTTTTTGCCTGAAATTGCAACAAAATTAACCTGTTCATCACAGAGCATACCTTTTATAATAATATCTTTGTTATCCATATTTAATACCTCTTTATTTAACCAATTTTTTTGCAACAAACTGTATTCTTTCACTCTTATCGTCAGCCTCATCAAGCGTAAATGCGTTATATACACCTACAAGCTCAAAGCCTGCATCGTTTAACGCACCTGAAATTTCCCTTACAGAATGTGCCCTTTGTATATGCGTTTCTGAAAATCTTTCAAACAGTTCGCCTTTCCTTGAAAAGAACGTAAGGTTCATTTCAATAAGCTTATTTGTTTCATCATATATATTTTTCCATATATATGCGTTATCCTCCTGATTTTCACCAAACGTATTATTTGCAAGTATTGTTGAAAGCTTATATCGTGACGAAATATCGAATAAAAGCAAACCATTATCCTTTAACGCATCATATGCGCTTGAAAAGAATTTCAATAGTTTTTCACGACTTGTAAGATAATTTACACCATCACAGCAGCTAATAACAGCATCGACACGCTTATGAAGTGAAATACACGTCATATCCTGCCTTATAAAATGTATATTAAGTCTATTCCTGCGTGCTTTTTCTGACGCTACTTCAAGCATATCCTCCGATAAATCACTTCCGATTATATTATATCCACGCTTTGCCATTCTTATAGTAACTGCACCTGTTCCACAGGCACATTCAAGAATATTGATTTTTTTATCACCATAGTTTTTTACTAAAAAACTAATTACATATTCTGCCCATTTATCGTAATCCACATCATTCATGAGCGCATCATAAATGTGTGCAAATCTTTCATATGATTCCATTTTTATATCCTCGATTTTATATCGACTATCTTATTGTCAGTATCTACATTATAAAGGGTCATAAGCTGATAGAAATCATCTACAAGCTTCTTTTTAGGTTCTTCGGTTGCTATAATTACACCCGTTCCAACTATCTCTGCATCAAATTCACTCAGCAAATCTGCAATTCCCTTTGCAGTTCCTCCGCCCTTCATAAAGTCATCTATAATCAATGCACGTTCGCCCCTATGAAGCAATCTTCTTGAAAGCGACATCGACTGCATTCTATTTGAAGATGCAGAAACATAATTTATCGTAACAGTACTGCCCTCGCTCGCCTTTATATTGTGCCTTGCAGTTACCATAGGTATCCCAAGCGCCTTTGCTGTCATACTCGCAATCGGAACGCCCATAGATTCGACTGTTACTACAACGTCGGGTTTTCTTGCGTAAAAATGCTTTGCAAATATTTCACCCATCGCCTGAGTAATTTTCGGATTAGAAAACATATCTGTTGTATAAAGATATCCGCCCGGAAGTATTCTTTCATTCTTTTTAAGCTCTTCGCACACGCTTTCCATTATAAGCCTGTCCGATTCATCGCTGTTAAATGGCAAAAATCTGAGTCCGCCATTTGTTCCGTTCACAGTTTCAAGCGTACCCATACCCATTTTCAAAAGCGAGCTTTTTATATGCGCAATATCTTCGCTGAGTGTAGATTTTGCGCAGCCGAACATATCCACAAATTCGCCAAGAGTGATAAGCCTACATGGGTTTGACGTAAACACACGCATAATCGCTACTATCCTCTCAGTTCTCTTTATTCGTTCCATTGTTATCCTTTCCTCCGAAAATTCAGCGTCAGTATATTTCTTTATCTATTAATTATATAAAATTACGCAACCTTTATCAAGCATTTTTTCAATTACCTTTTAATTTTATAAATAAACAAATTTTTTCACATTTCGACTTTAAATATTTTTCAAAATGTGATAATCTATATATGTAAATTTCCTGTCTTAGGAGGACGTACAATGAATTTTAATCAAATTGACAAAAAAGTTATAGAAACAATTAGAGTGCTTTCTATGGACGCTATCCAGAAAGCAAACAGCGGTCATCCCGGCTTCCCTATTGATGCTGCACCTATGGCATATACATTGTGGAAGCAAATGCGCCACAATCCTTTGAATCCTACTTGGTCAGGTCGTGATAGATTCGTGCTTTCAGCAGGCCACGCTTCAATGCTCGAATATTCACTTCTTCATCTTTTCGGTTATAAGCTGAGCATGGACGATATTAAATCTTTCCGTCAGTTCGGCAGCAACGCACCCGGTCATCCTGAAGTTTCAAGGGAGTTTGGCATCGAATCATCATCAGGACCTCTTGGACAGGGCATTGCTACTGCTGTAGGTATGGCAATGGCTGAAGCAAAAATGGCTTCAATATTTAATCGTGATGGCTTCAATGTTGTTGATAACTACACATATGTAATTATGGGCGATGGCTGCGTTATGGAAGGTATTTCGGGCGAAGCTGCTTCACTTGCAGGTACGCTCGGTCTTTCAAAGCTCATTGCGCTTTATGATAGAAACAGCATTACAATCGAAGGCAACATTGATATAGCTTTCAGGGAAAATGTTGGCGCAAGATACGAAGCATACGGCTGGCACGTTCAGGAAGTAAAAGACGGCGAAAATATGGCTGCTATATATGAAGCAATTCAAAACGCAAAGTCAGAAAAGGACAAGCCTTCACTTATTATCGTAAATACTAAAATCGCTGTTGGCACAGCTAAGGAAGGCCTTGCAAGCGCACATGGCGAACCGCTCGGCGAAGAAAACATTAAGAATTATAAAGCTTCTATCGGTTGGAATGAAGATGCGTTCACAGTGCCGGAAGATGTTAAGAAGCATTTTGCTGATATGCTCCCGACATACAAAGCATACGAAGATGAATGGAACGAAATGTTTGCTCGCTACAAGGTAGAATATCCCGAACTTGCAAAGATGTGGGAAGAATATCACAATCCTGTTGATGCGCAAATGCTTATGGACAACGAAGACTTGTGGTCACTTTCAGGCAATATGGCAACAAGGGCAGCTTCAGGCAAAGTTATAAATAAGCTTGCTAACATTTTGCCTAACCTCTTTGGTGGTTCTGCGGATCTCGGTCCGTCTAACAAGACTGTTATGGATGGTAGAGGCTGGTTCTCAAAGGAAGACAGGACAGGCTATAACGTTCATTTTGGCATTCGTGAATTTGCTATGGCTGCTGCTTGCAACGGAATAATGCTTTATGGCGGACTCCACGCATATTGCGCAACATTTATGGTATTTTCCGATTACCTCAAACCTGCGCTCAGACTTTCTGCACTCATGGAATTGCCGGTTATATATGTGCTCACACACGACTCAATCGCTGTTGGCGAAGACGGACCTACTCATCAGCCTATTGAACAGCTTGCAATGCTCCGTTCAATACCTAACAGCTTGACATTCCGCCCTGCTGACTGCACAGAAACAGTTGCAGGTTATGTAACAGCACTCACACATAATATGCCTACAGCGCTTATCCTTTCAAGGCAGAACTTGCCCGTAAACGAAATGACGAGCAAAGAAGCGCTCAAAGGCGGATATATTCTTAAAGATACAGACGGAACACCTGACGTTATAATTATGGCATCGGGTTCTGAAGTTTCAATTATGTGCGAAGCTTATGATATTCTTGCAAGCAAGGGCATCAAGGCAAGGCTTGTAAGTATGCCATGTACTGAATTATTTGAAATGCAGAGCGAGGATTACAAAAAGAGCGTTCTTCCCGACTCTGTTCGTGCAAGAGTTGCTGTTGAAGCTGCATCGGATTTCGGCTGGTACAAATATGTAGGTCTTGACGGCGAAGTTGTTTCAATCAATCACTTTGGCGCATCAGCTCCCGGCGGTTTCTTGCTCAAACACTTTGGTTTCACAGCAGAAAACGTTGTTGCAGCAGTTGAAAGAGTTATAAAATAATCATATAGGATTGATGAAAGTGGAAAGTGATTATATGAACATTTATGATAAAATATTTCATATTCTGTCATTGATTATCTACACTTTCTACCTAACATTGTCACATTTTTAAGTTATAATATACTTGTTAGTTAATTTCATCCCCCCTATATGCAAAAGGTCGTTAAGCCGTTGGTTTAGCGACCTTTCGCAATATGCGAAGCATATTGCCCTTATTTGAAATGTTGATGCGTTAAGCCGTTGGTTTAGCGATATTTTTAACAATTTATACATTATTAAAATTCACATTGACAAAAAAGCTGCGGAAGAACAATTCCACAGCTTAATTTTACCTTTTAGTTTTAAAGTAATCCGAAAGAATCTGACCACATTCTTTTTCCATAATACC
>CADBRR010000093.1 GCA_902797145.1 uncultured Eubacteriales bacterium
AGGCGGCAAAACCGTTCCGGAGAACTTGCAGATGCTGTGCAGGGATTGTAATTTGAAGAAATCGGGGCAGGAATAATAGAATATATAGGCGAATTCCCTTGAAATAATACGAGTATCGTGGTATAATGGAGATATACTCGAAAACTGTATTGGTTCAGGGGAATTTTTACATTTCATTATTTATATGTTTGATTATAGGAGGGAAAAATGGATTATATAAAAGCATTACATATACAAGGATTCAAAAAATTTGATTCTCTTGATGTTGTATTTAACGAACATATGAATATTATAGTTGGCGAAAACGAAGCTGGCAAAAGCACTATCTTAGAAGCAATTAAAATAGTTATAAATCAGTTATATCGGAATGCTGATAAGTCTGTACTTAAAGACTTGTTTAATACACAAAATGTAGTAGCTTTTCAAACGAATCCAGGCATAAAAACTTTACCACAAATAGTAATTGAAGTTGAATTGGAACTTGATCCTCATAATAAAAACGCTTCTTTCTTTTTTGGCGAAGTATATGGTGGAAGAACAAAACAAGATGAAAAATACGGAATCCGCTTTGAATGTAAATATGATGAAGAACTTGGAAGTGGTATGGAATCTACCATTTCTGAAGGTAAAATACCTTATGAATATTATTCATTAAGCTGGAAAACATTTGCAAACCGCCAATATCAAATTATAAAAAGACCTTTCTATTTTTTGTCAATCGACACAACAAGCAGTGTCACTTCTCCCTCATTTAACTACTATAACAGAACACTCTTTTCAAGCAAATATGATGAAAGCACTCGTATAAAAGCTAAAAATGAGTTCCGCACTAAACTTGAAGAAGTATTTGAAAGTGTTGGTTTACCGCCTATTAGCGATAATAGAAAATTTGGGGTAGATGCCAAAAAGGTGATTTTGGAAACAATAATATCTGTTTATGAAGATTCTATTCCTCTTGAAAACAGAGGAAGTGGAATGGAAAGTCTTATTAAAACCCAAATTGCATTAGACAAAGCAAACGGACTTGATGTAATTCTAATGGAAGAGCCTGAGAATCATTTATGTTCTATAAATTTACATAAAATGCTTCAAGAGATATCAAGTAAGCAAAAAGAGTCGCAAATAATTATAGCAACTCACAGCAATATGATAGCAAGCAGATTAAATTTGAATAATGTAATATGGATTACATCAAATCAAACCCGTTCACTTGCGGTAGTTGATAAAGATGTTGCCAACTTTTTTGAAAAGGCTGATGATAATGCTTTTCTACAGTTACTGCTATCCAAAAAAGCTATTCTAGTAGAAGGACCAACAGAGTTTTTGTTGCTTCCGCTCTTTTATCATCAAATTACAGGACATACTATTGAAGAAGATGAAATATCGATAATCTCTTGTAATGGAATTTCATATAATAGATATCTTTCTATTGCAACAGCAACTAAAAAGAAAATTGCTGTTATTACAGATAATGATCAAAAACAATCTAATATTGATGAAGCTAGATCTTTTAATTCAGCCAATGACTCACAGCAAATTTTTATGGCAGATTCAATAGATGAGTGGACATGGGAAGTATGTATTTATAAGATTAATAATGCTGAATTAGATAGTATGATTGAAATTCAAGAAGGAGCAGATTACCTGTTTCATAAAAAGGATTATGGAAAGGTGTTAGGTAAGATGCTAAATAATAAGGTAGAAATCGCTTATCAAATGCTTACATCAGGAAAGAAATTTGAAATACCTCAGTATATAAAGGATGCGATCGAATGGATAAGAAAGTGATGTTGGCAGTTGCAGGTGCAGGAAAGACTTATTACATATGCCATTCCATTAACCCAAGTGAGAGAAATCTTATACTTGCTTACACTCATGAAAATATATACAATATACAAAAAGAGTTGTGTACTGCATATGGAACTGTGCCATCTTTGACTACTGTAATGACATTTGACGCTTTTGTATATCATAACATCATTTTACCATATGAACCAAGTATTATACACTTCAAAAGACAAAATCAGACATTATATTACAAATCAAGGACAGTATTATTGTGATAATCTTTCCGAACTTGCTCTGCAAGTGAAAAAAGGGAGAGAATCCTTGATTAAAAGGGCTGCAATGAGGCTGAATTTATTCTATGATTCTATTCTTATTGATGAGTTTCAAGATTTTCGAGAGCATGATTATGATTTGATTATACAACTCTCGAAAGTAGTAAATAAAGTGTTGCTTGTTGGAGATTATTATCAACATTCTGTTTCAGCAAAAAATAATACAGGAAAGCCATTTGAAAAAAAGAAACAAATCATTAGCTATAGTGACTTTATTATAACTTTGAAAGAATTGGGTTTTGATGTTGATACGACAACTCTTTCTAAATCAAGACGATGTTCACCAGATGTATGTTCATATGTAAGTGAAAAGCTTGGCGTAGATATAACATCAAATAACGATCACGCTGGCTCTGTCATTTGGGTTACTGATAACGCTAAAGAAATATTGGATGATACAGCTATTGTTAAATTAGTGTTTAAAAATGCCTCTTGCTATAAGTTTCCTTCATTAAACTGGTCATATTCCAAAGGCGATACGGTAAAGTCCGCTTGTGTAATACTAACAGATAATCTCGATGATTTAGATAATGATGATTTTTCATCTGAGAGCCTTCCTCCATCAACACGAAATAAACTATATGTCGCTATGACAAGGAGTAAGGGCGATTTATATCTAATGAAATCCTCTTTATTCAAGTCTTTACAAAATGAGTATAGAAAAAATATGTAATCTATCACTTGACAACTCTCCCAATCTGCGCTATAATACCAAATAAGGAGCAAGCCACCGGGCACATATTCTCCTATAAGTCGCTTACTTTTGTTATCATGGCGCTAAAAAA
>CADBRR010000094.1 GCA_902797145.1 uncultured Eubacteriales bacterium
GAGAGGAAGTCAAAAGTAATATGAAAAAGATAATTCTTTTAATTTTAACAGTATTAACAATTATTTTAAGTGGATGTATGAATCCTGATTCGCTTGATAGATACGGTTATGTTTTGTTCATCGGTGTAGACAGCGGAAATAATAAGGAATTTGAAATAACATTTATGATACAGAATAATGAGCTCGCACAAGAAGGTTCTACTGAAGATAAGGGATTCTATACAATAAGTGAAGAGGGTAATGATTTATTTGAGGCGAAGTTGAACGCTGATAAGGCTTTACCATTTGAGATTAATTTTTCAAGAACTGGTTTTGTAATATTTTCAAAAGATATTGCAGAGAATGGTAAAATTAAAGATTTCTTTGCAATGATATTGAGTTCGTTAAAGCTTCGTCCGTCAACAAATATGTTGATATCTGAAAACTCAGCAAAAAATTTTATAAACGGACTTGAGAATCAAATAGATCCTAATGTCAGCAAAATGCTTGAAAATATAATTAAATTATCAGAAAAATATGCAATAATCCCAAGTATCACATTTCAAAAATATCTTGAAAGCTGTAATGGAAATTGGTTTGATGCATCAATACCGCTTGGAAAAACTTCAGATAAATCTGATGATGAAAAAAATGGTGAAATGCAGAGTGTTATTTCAGGAACAGCGCTGTTTGATTCATGGAAAATGACAGGCATGTTAAATAATGAGGAAAGTATGTTTTTACTTATGTGTACAGAAGAATTTTCATCATGTAGAATGGAATTTATTGATAAAAATAATAACAGGTACTCATTACTACTTGAAAGGAAAAAAATGCCGCAAAAGCATGTTTATATTGAAAACAAACTAAAATCTGATATATATATAAATCTATGTTGTAATATCGAATATGATAATTCAAGTGAAAATATTATTAGGGATAATGAATGGCGTAAAAATCTTGAAATTGAGATAGAAGATTATGTGAAAGTAAAAGTTATCAATGTATTTGAAAAATGTAGACAAGCAAATTCTGATGCAATGATGCTTGGGTGCGAAGCGGTTAAAAACTTTTCGACGGTTAAAGAGTGGGAAGAGTTTGATTGGAAAAGTAAATATCGAAATATAGAAATAAATTTTGATATTGATATAGATATTGACGGAAAATATATATCATCATATATGGAGTAATAGGGCAATGCTGATTTATTTATTTTATATGATAATTTCACTATTATATGAAGTTTGTTATTTTATATTTAATTTAAAAAGCAAAAAAATCCCTGCATTGATGGGGACAGGGATTATGATTGCAATAATTATTATTTCTACTATTGCGGTGATGTTGAATTATTCTTGATTGTTTTTATTTAATAGCTTGGAAAGTAGTTTGTTCATACTTTCCTTGCGTGCTTTTGTTGATGAGTTATCAATTGAACATTTGTTGTTTTCCATTACTATAATATCACCTTCATGGACATCTTGCGGAAGTTCGGAAATAGGAATATTGGTATATTGACCTTTTTCAACTTCACATACTGCAAAATCTCCTTCAAATCTATCTATTATTAACCTCATATTGCAAAATCCTTTCTAAAATGATAAAATAAGTATATATATCAAGATTACCGCAATATTTTTATTTTGTCAATGACGAAAAATGTTATAATTTGTCGAAATTGGAGATAGAAAATGAAGAGAACAGTAAAATATTTTCATGGTAAAGAAAAAGATTATAACGACAATGTTGAAACTAAATATTTAATAGAAACACAGGTGAAACGAAAAAATAATATGTTCTTGCAGAGAGATATTAGGAAAAATACTGAATCACTTACTATAGATAAACTCGATAAACTAAAGAATGTAAAAGGGGAAAATATTGATGAAAATAAAAAATAAAAAAATTTTAAAAAAAGTGTTGACAAACATATTTAGTTCGGTTATAATAATTCTTGCAGTCAGGAAGTGATTAAGACTGAGAGCGAAAAACAAGCGGTCGTGGCGGAATAGGCAGACGCGTACGTTTGAGGGGCGTATGGGAGACCGTATGGGTTCAAGTCCCATCGACCGCACCACAAAGAGAGTTGATACAACTCTCTTTTTATTTTATGTAATAAATTTATTTTTAATGGCAAAAATAAAATCGGAGGTATCCGATGAAATGTTTTGCCAAAGTTATATTCTTATTTGTTTTAGGTTTATTTGTTTCGATATTTGTTTATCCTTTAGTACATGAATCTGGGCATTCGTTAGCTGCGTTAATTTCTGGCATAGAAATAATTGAAATTAAAATTTTTCCTCAACCTTATTCATTGTTTTTTATCGGTAATGTAGCTGACTCAATAAAAGTATTTATTGGTTTTAGCGGAATATTGCTACCATTTATAATTTCAATATTGCCTGCTTTAAAATGCTTTATAACTTGGTTTATGAAATTTGTTTTTAGAGTAATCTGTATTTTTTCATATATTTTTTCAATCATAATTTTAATTTTCTATAAAACTGGGTATGTTTTATATGATGATGATATTGTTAAAGTCATGATGATTCTCCCTGAAAGTGAACCTATAATTTTTATAGGACTTGTTTTAATGCTATTATTGACATTAAAAATAGTGATAAAATCAGCACCTGTAAATAATATTTCAGATTTTATTTTAAAAAACAACATTTTTGTTGAAAAAAAATAAAATATAGTATATAATATTTGCATAGGTAAGGGTTTCATATTCAGAGTCCTTCCGAAAAATGATTACTACGGACCACTCCAATGGAGTTAAGGCCATGCGGACAGCCGGGTCCTCTGCCGATAGGTGGCATGCCACATTATTGATTGAGTTAAAAGCTCAGTTTTAATAAGTTGGTTACTTTATAACCGAATGCGTAAAATCACGCAAGCTTGTAAAACGGTCAATAAAGAGTAGTAAAAGTATTTTGCAGTAGTAAAGTATTACTATATAGACTCTGTGTACCCATTGTTCATTTGCTTTATAATTATAGAGTATTAATTTGCAAGCTTCATGATTTGTAGCTTGCATTTTTGTGTTTTTGAGGTGTAAAATGGACGAAAAAATGACTATTGACCAGCATCGTGCGCCAATATATGAAGCGTTGGAAAAATTTAGACATATGCGTGTAGTCCCATTTGATGTTCCGGGACATAAGCATGGAAGAGGAAATCCTGAATTAACGGAATTTCTCGGTGCACAATGCGTTGGAATAGATGTAAATAGTATGAAGCCGCTCGACAATCTTTGTCACCCGGTATCTGTTATTAAGGAAGCAGAAATTCTTGCAGCTGATGCTTTCGGCGCAGCGCACGCATTTCTTATGGTTGGCGGAACTACAAGCTCTGTGCAGAGTATGGTGCTTTCTGTTTGTAAGCGTGGTGATAAAATTATACTTCCACGCAATGTTCACAGAAGTGTTATAAACGCTCTTGTTCTTTGTGGAGCTATTCCTGTATACGTTAATCCTGATGTAGATCAGAGATTGGGAATTTCACTTGGTATGAAACGAGAACAAGTAGCAAAAGCTATTGAAGAAAACAGGGATGCTGTTGCTGTACTTGTAAACAATCCTACATATTATGGTGTTTGCAGCGATATAAGATCAATAGTAAAAATGGCACATGATGCAGGTATGTACTGCCTTGCTGATGAAGCGCATGGGACACATTTTTATTTCGGCGCTGGAATGCCTATTACGGCAATGGAAGCAGGTGCGGATATGGCGGCCGTTTCAATGCATAAAAGTGGTGGTAGCCTTACTCAGTCAAGTATTTTGTTGACAGGTCCTAATATGAATGCAGGCCATGTAAGGCAGATTATAAATCTAACTCAAACGACTTCAGCAAGCTACTTGCTTATGTCCAGTCTTGATATAAGTAGAAGAAATCTTGCTTTACGTGGTAGGGAAGTATTTGCAAAAGTAATAAATATGGCCGACTATGCAAGGGAAGAAATAAACGAGATTGGCGGATATTATGCTTTTGGGAGAGAACTTGTAAATGGAGATTCAGTATTTGATTTTGATCCAACAAAGTTAAGCATTCATACTCGTGATATAGGGCTTGCAGGAATTGAAGTATACGATATACTTCGTGATGAATACGATATTCAAATAGAATTTGGTGATATCGGAAATATACTTGCCTATCTTTCAATAGGCGATAGATCACAGGAACTTGAAAGACTTGTTAGCGCACTTGCAGAGATAAGAAGAAGGTATCAGACTGACAGTAATGGGCTTATGAGTCAGGAGTATATAGATCCTGAAGTTGTAACAAGCCCACAAGAAGCGTTTTATGCAGAAAAGCATAGTATACCTATTAAAGATAGTGTTGGTTGCGTTTGCAGCGAATTTGTAATGTGTTATCCTCCGGGAATACCTATTCTTGCACCGGGTGAGCGTATAACACCACAGATTCTTGATTATATCGAATATGCAAAGCTTAAAGGTTGTTCGATGACCGGACCCGAAGATCCCAATATATTAAATCTTAATGTTCTTGTATAATGGAGGCGGATATGGAACTGTGGTTTAGTGAATTTCATGCTCCGGATGTAAAACATAGCATTCGTGTTAATAGGCATTTATATTCTCAGAAAAGCGATTATCAGCAGATTGATATATTTGATACTCCTGAGTTTGGTAGAGTTCTTGCTCTTGATGGAAATGTAATGCTTACAGAAAGAGATGAATTTATATATGATGAAATGATTACTCACGTGCCGATGTCTGTTCACCCTAATATTCAAAATGTACTTGTTATAGGTGCAGGAGACGGTGGAGTAGTCAAGGAACTTGCGAGATATGAAAAAATTCAGAGGATAGACCTTGTTGAAATGGATCCGCAAGTTATAGAGGCTTGCCGTGCATATCTTCCAGAGAATGCAAGCAGACTTGATGATAGACGAGTTCATATATATTTTGAAAATGCTTTAAGATTCATAAGAAGGTGCACAAACGAATATGACCTTATAATCGTTGATTCAAATGATCCATTTGGTCCTTCGGAAGGTTTGTTTACAAGAGAGTTTTATGGTATTTGCTATAATGCACTTAAAGAAGACGGAATTATGGTAAATCAGCAAGGTAGTCCGTTCTATGCACACGATGCAGAAGCTATGCAAAGAAGTCATAAACGAATAGTAAATACATTTCCGATAAGCAGAGTATATCAGGCTCATATTCCTACGTATGCAGCAGGATATTGGTTGTTTGGATTTGCAAGCAAAAAATATCATCCTATAGATGATCTTGATGCAAAAACTTGGTTATCGTTAAATTTGAGGACAAGATATTATACGCCTAAATTGCATATTGGCGCATTCTATCTTCCTGCATTCCTTGTTGAGATGCTTGAGGAGGTTGAATAATGCTCGAAAGAAATATTGAAAACTTTATCGGTTGTGAAAGCAGTTATGAAGATGCAGATATTGTTTTGTTTGGCGCACCTTTTGATTCAACAACAAGTTTTAGACCCGGGGCAAGATTCGGTTCTGCTGCAATAAGGCACGAAAGCTTTGGACTTGAAACTTATAGCCCTTATCAAAATAAAGATATTCTTGATTATAATATATTTGATAGCGGAGATATAGAGTTGTGCTTTGGAAGTGCTGAAAAAGCACTTGAAGACATACAAAGTCGTACTAGAATAATTCTTAACGATAACAAACTCCCTTTATTGATTGGTGGAGAACATCTTGTTACACTAGGCGCATTTAGAGCAGTACATAATAAATACCCAAATGTTCATATAATTCATTTTGATGCACACGCAGACTTGAGAGATGATTATCTTGGCGCTAAGTTGAGCCATGCTTGCGTTATAAGAAGATGTTATGAAATAATAGATGATAATTCTGAAAAGAGGATTCATCAGTTCTGTATTAGAAGCGGCGATAGAGAAGAGTTTGAATTTGCAAAAAAACATACAAATATGAATAAGTTCAATTTCAATGGACTTGATGAATTGGTAAATATGCTTTCGATCAAGAATGTTCCAGTATATTTTACAATAGACCTTGATTGCCTTGATTCATCTGTATTTCCGGGTACAGGAACGCCAGAAGCAGGCGGAGTAACTTTTGTTCAACTGCTTGAAGCAATTTTGAAAGTATGTAAAACAAATGTTGTTGGTGCAGATATAAACGAACTTGCGCCAACACTTGATAATAGCGGAGTTTCTACTGCAACAGCTTGTAAGGTACTTCGTGAATTGATTTTAGGATTAAATTAATAAAAAGGAGAATAAAAAATGAGCAGAGTTTTGGTAATTGGATGTGGTGGCGTTGCCGCAGTTGCTATTCAGAAATGTTGTCAGGTAAGCGATGTATTTACAGAATTGTGCATTGCAAGCAGAACAAAGGCAAAGTGCGATGAACTTGCAAAGAAGCTTGAGGGTAAAACATCAACCAAAATAACAACAGCACAAGTAGATGCTGATGATGTACAGCAGGTTATAGATCTCATAAAATCTTATAAACCCGACCTCGTTATGAACATAGCCCTTCCTTATCAGGATCTTACAATTATGGATGCTTGTCTTGCTTGTGGCGTAAACTATATGGATACAGCAAATTATGAACCTGAAGATACAGATGATCCTGAATGGAGAAAGATTTATGAGAAGCGCTGCAAAGAAAAAGGTTTCTCAGCATACTTTGATTATAGCTGGCAGTGGGCATACCGTGAAAAGTTTGAAAAAGCTGGACTTACAGCTTTGTTAGGTTGTGGATTTGATCCGGGCGTAACTCAGGCTTATTGTGCATATGCTAAAAAGCATGAATTTGACGAAATTGATACTATTGATATTCTTGATTGCAATGGTGGCGATCATGGCTATGCTTTTGCAACAAACTTTAACCCGGAAGTAAATCTTCGTGAAGTATCAGCGCCAGGTAGTTATTGGGAAAATGGACATTGGATTGAAATACCTGCAATGAGTATCAAGCGTGAATATGAATTTGATAAGGTAGGTCATAAGGATATGTATTTGCTCCATCATGAGGAAATCGAATCGCTCGCACTTAATATACCTGAAGTTAAGAGAATAAGGTTCTTTATGACATTCGGTCAGAGTTATCTTACACATATGAACTGCCTTGAAAACGTTGGTATGCTTTCAACTACTCCAATAATGTTTGAAGGTAAGGAAATTGTTCCCATAAAATTCTTAAAGGCACTTTTGCCTGACCCTGCAAGTCTCGGTCCTCGTACACATGGCAAGACAAACATTGGTTGCATATTTACAGGTAAAAAAGATGGAAAGGAAAAGACATATTATATTTATAATGTTTGCGATCATCAGGAATGCTATAAAGAAGTTGGAAGCCAGGCAATAAGCTATACAACTGGTGTTCCTGCTATGTGTGGTGCTATGATGATGTTGACAGGCAAATGGACAACACCGGGCGTTCATACAGTAGAAGAATTTGATCCCGATCCTTTCCTTGATGCGCTTGATAAGTATGGTCTGCCACGCAGCGAAGATTACAATCCTGCACTTGTAAAGTAATAATTATAATGGAAACGATTATAGATAAAAGACAAGCTTTTGCCGCATTATGCGGCAAAAGTCCTACTGAATTGTTTTCACAATTAAAAACGCCGTGTTATATTATTGATGAAAAGAAGATAATAAATAATTGCAAAATACTTCAAAGTGTAATTGAACATACAGGTTGCAAAATATTGCTTGCCCAAAAGGCATTTTCTAATTTCGATTTTTATAAAGCTATGGCAGAATACATATCAGGAACAGAAGCAAGTGGACTTTATGAAGCAAGGCTCGGTTTTGAAGAGATGCCAGAAAAAGAAGTTCACGTTTTCTGCGGAGCGTATAAAGATGATGAATTTAATGAGCTTTTAAAGTATGCAGACCATATAGTTTTCAATTCGGTCAATCAACTGAGAAAATTCGGTCATTTGGCTAAATCAAACGGGAAAAGTATTGGTATAAGAATAAATCCTGAACACTCTACACAAGATGGACATGAAATATATGATCCGTGTGCGCCAGGTAGCAGACTTGGTGTTACGCGAAGCCAATGGGATTATGAAATGACAGATTCGCTTTTTGAGTTACTTGACGGAATACATTTTCATACTTTGTGTGAGCAGAACTCAGATGCACTTGAAGAAACGCTATTTGCTGTTGAAAACAAGTTTGGCGATATATTAAATAAGATGAAATGGCTTAATATGGGTGGTGGACATCATATTACGAAAGCTGAATATAATCTTGAAAAGCTCGAAAAGTGCATAAATTACGCTCAAAGTAGATGGAATGTCGATGTTTATCTTGAACCAGGTGAGGCTTGTGCACTTAATGCAGGTTTCCTTGCAACAAGAGTTCTTGATATAACAAAAAATGGTAGTGTGAGCAA
>CADBRR010000095.1 GCA_902797145.1 uncultured Eubacteriales bacterium
AACTTCCATTTCACTTTTCAATCGCTTCAAGATAAAAGCTCACCGGTCTGAACCCATCATTACACGAAATCATAGCGGAATGTTTATCTTTCATCCAGCCGTCATATATATCCTCTGCGCCATGCGCAAGCGCCATAACGAACGGTGATATGCTCTCCCATGCGCTTTCGCAAAAATTATCGGGCATTTTATATCCGTCAGCAATGAACACATCGCCTAAATTCATACAGCAAGGATTGTCAAGCGGATTTTCAAATTTCTCTATAAGATCATCATGCCTTGCCATTTTCATAACAGTAATCCGTACCTTTTTCACGATTTTGCCCCCTGAAAAAATTATTTTCTTATGAATTTTTCATCGGTTGGAAGTTCAGTAATTTCAGTAAATCTTTCAACTCTCATATGAATATCGTATTTCTCACGAAGTTCCATAATCTGCTTCATAATAGGCGATGAATGGTGTAAATCGAGTGCCTGTTGATTTTCCCACGAATCAATGAGCAATACAGTTTCTTTATCCCTCATCATCTCAAAATATTCATAACGAAGATTGCCCTTTTCCTGCCTTATTTTCTCAGCAATTCCGCTGTTTTCCATTTCATTAGCAAATTTGAACGCACTCCCGTTTTTTCCGCTGTAATATATGTTTATAGTAAGCGCCATAGTATCACCTTTCAAATTCCTTTCTGTGATTCATAAAAAAATTAAAATAAGTCCTTACATTTTTAAGCTTCGTCCACTGTTTTGTCATAACAGGCGTTTCATCAAGGTCATATATCCTTGCCCCCTTCAGCGCAAGCATGAACGGCGAATGTGTGGCCATTATAATTTGACAACCGAAAAATCGTATACTGTTTTCAATGAATTTGCTCAACTCTATCTGATTTTCAGGCGATAAACTATTTTCAGGTTCATCGAGCAAATATAAACCGTTTTCTTTGATTTTATTGGTAAAATAAATGTATGCGCTCTCGCCGTTGGAATGTTCTGAAACATTTTTTGCAAGGTTTTTGCGAACGAACTTTGACTGCGTAAGCCGCCTTGCATCAACAACTTTTTTCAGCTCCTCATAATCTTCAAGTGACTTCAGACGAAATTCAGAATGTTTTTTGTCCATATATTCATCAAAAAGCTGAGAGCGCCTCATATCTATCCCATCATTTAAACTTCGTATATTAAGCATAAAATCGAACACATCATCGCTCGTTATAACGCTTACTTCCTCAGGCTTTTTAGCAATTTCAAAATCGCATAAATTAAGATAATCTCCGTAAAAATCGGAACAATTGAAAAGCGATTCACGCTTTGCACCTAACAACTCCGCAATTATGTTTATAGCGGTTGTTTTGCCCGAACCATTTCCGCCATAGAAAATAGTCAGCGGTTCAAACTCGACCTTGCCTATTTCCTTTTCACCAAGCACCCCGAACGGATAAAAGGTATCATAACAAGTTCTCCTAATACCGTTCAAAAACGCTTCTTCAGCTTCAGCGCAAGCAAACTCGAAGTTCTTTAAATATATCATTTGTATGCTCCCCAAAATCAGCTTATCTTGATTATCGTCTTGCCCTTTGAACCGCCCGATGCAACTTTTTTAAGCGCTTCATTCGCCTCGTCAAGCGAAAATACACAATCAACCGATGCCCTTATCTTCTTTTCATCGAATATCTTTGAAATCTTCTTCAATCCCTCGCCGTCCTCGTGAACGAATATGAAGTAATACTTTGCGTTATGCTTTCCTGCCATTTTATCGAACTTCTTGCCGGCAAAAGAGAACATCATTTTCTTTATAGCAGGCATATTCATACGCTTTGCAAATTCTCCGTTAGGCATAGCACGAAGTGATAATAGCTTTCCGCCATTTTTAAGGATTTTAAGTTCCTTTTCCATCTCACGCTCGCCGAGAGTATCAAGCACATAATCAATATTTTTAAGCTTTTCTGAATAATCTTCCGCCTTGTAATCAAAGAACCTGTCTGCGCCAAGCTCCATAACTCGTTCTTTGCTCGAACCATTTCCGTTTGTGTAAACTACTGCGCCAATGCTCTTTGCTATCGGTATAGCCATTGCACCTACACTTCCCGTTCCGCCTGGAATAAAAATTGTTTCACCCTTTTTAACACCCATAATATCATACGATTGAAGCGCAGTAAGCGCAGTTAATGGAACCGATGCTGCCTCTTCATCAGTAAGGTATTCAGGCACTAACGCAACAGCCCTGTAATCTATCGCCGTATACTCTGCAAATGCACCGATTTTTGCAAGCGGCATTCTTGCATATACCCTGTCGCCCTTGTTAAAGCCCTTTACATTTTTGCCCATTTTCTCTATTGTTCCGCAAAACTCGTTGCCCATAACAAGAGGCATTTTGTAAGGAACTATAAGCTTTACTTCGCCCTTGATAATCATATTATCAAGCGGATTTACGCCTGCTGTATGAACCTTTACGAGAATTTCATCGTCGCTAATTTCAGGAATAGGTATATCCTTTATTTGAACATCTTTTCCGTTTTTGTCGTATTTGTCAAGAATTACAGCTTTCACAATTTGTCTCCTATTTCGTTAATCGTATTTTCAATTATTTCATCTACATTATTTCCAACAATATCAAGCCCTGTCGCCTTTATAAGCTCAACATCATTTATTCCGTAATATGAATTGCAAAGCCTTTTTATATACTCAAATCCGAAATCATCGGGTACATCGTACCCACCGCAAGTCGTTATATATACAAGCTTTTTCGCCTTGCAAAGACCACTCGCCTCGCCTTTTTCATTGTATGAAAACGTTATGCCAATCGCATTTATCCTCTCAATATACGATTTTAAGCTTGCCGGGAACGAAAAATCCCAATATGGGGCTGCAATAACAATATATTGAGCATTCGCAAACTGCCTTGCATACTTGAACATTTCATCGTCATAACTTCCATTTCCAAGCAGTTCATCACGCTTTTTTAGGCTTTCTTGATAGAGCGGTTCAATCTTCTCCTTCTCAAGATTGAGTTCTGCAACCGAATAGCCCAACTTTTTAAGATAGTAATCTGCAATTTTCTTTGTTCTTGATTCTTCACGAACACAAGCATTTATAAATAAAACATCCATAACTTTTCCTCCATTTCAAAGTTTGTAAACATACACACCCATTATATTTTTACAAACTCAGATTTTTTTCAAGTTTGTAAACGTAAATTGTGCTTATATTTTGATTTTTATAAAAATAATGGCTGTTGAGGTAACTCAAACAGCCAACTGATTTTCGTATTATTATTTCAGGAATCTTCCTGCCTGACCGAGTCTTAACTTCATATTTTCCTTATCCATAGCATATAGATAACAGTTTTCCGCTGTAATCTTACCGCTGTTATAAAGATTTAGCAAGCTGTCGTCCATAAGAATCATGCCCTGTTCCCTGCCTGTAAAGATAGAGTTGCTTATCTGATGCGTCTTACCTTCACGAATCTGGTTTCTAATAGCGTTGTTTGCAAGCATAATTTCAAATGCAACAGTAGCGCCGCCGCCAATCTTCGGAATAAGCTGCTGAGATACTACCGCTTGAATAGTCATCGAAAGCTGAACTCGAATCTGCGGTTGCTGGTTTGGCGGGAAAATATCTATGATACGGTCGATAGTATTTGCTGCGCCGACCGTATGAAGTGTTGAAAGCACGTACTGACCGGTTTCTGCTGCGGTTACGGCAATACTGATTGTTTCATAGTCACGCATTTCGCCTACGAGAATAGCGTTAGGCGCCTGACGCAAAGCAACACGCAATGCCGACTCGAACGTCTGCGTATCCCTGCCAACTTCTCTCTGGCTTACAATACTCTTATCGTTCTTATGAACGAATTCTATCGGGTCTTCAATCGTGATAATATGATGCGGCAGATTATGGTTCATTCTGTCAATAATTGCTGCAAGCGTTGTTGTTTTACCTGAACCTGTCGGCCCCGTAACGAGAACAATACCACGCTTTAAATCATACAAATCAAGTATCTTCTGCGGAATACCGAGCTTTACCGGGTCAGGCATAGCGTTCGGGATAAGACGAAGAACAGATGATGTAACGCCCTGCTGTTTAAATGTATTTACACGGAAACGAACGAGTCCCGGAATATTTATAGCGAAGTCATCATCGCCAAGCTCCAGCAATCTTCTCATGCTTCTGTCGTCAGCCATAGCAAACAAGCCCCTAACGAGTTCGTTTGATTCAGCATCCGAGAGCGGTTCTGTACCATAACGGTTCAAAACGCCCGACGCCTTAATCATAACAGGCGAGTCGGGAACTATCATAATATCGGAAGCACCCATTTCTACCGACTTCCTAAATATATCCATTAATCTTTCTTGAGTTGTCATAATTGCCACCTTTGCTATAAAAGCAATTTCTCCTCTTGATAAAATACCGCTTATTTATTATATTACATTTTTATCACAATGTAAATGATTTTTTAACAATGTATCATAATTATTTTTTATTTTTTTATATTCGGGCATAATTTCAGCGATATTTTTGCCCTAAAAATCGGCAAAATCGTGATTAAATATTTAATTCTTTCTTGTTTTTATGTATAACAACGTATACCATCATAATAATCGTCATAAGGTATGGAATAATTGAAGTCAAGCTTGACGGAACGCCGAGCGACTGTAACCTCAAACCGAGCGCATCGAGGAAACCGAACAGCAGCGCTGCCAAGAAAACCTTAGGCGGATTTGACATACCGAATATAACGCAGGCAAATGCAATATAACCTCTCGACGCACTCATACCCTCTGTGAACATCGTAAGATAGCCAAGCGAGAGGTGAGCACCTGCAAAACCGCAGAAAATACCGCAGAGAATAGATGCAAGATACTTATAAAGATTCGGATTTACGCCAGCGCTTTCGAGGCTGTGCGGAGCTTCACCTGAGGCACGAAGCCTTATGCCCCACGGAGTTTTATATATGAACAAGTATGTTACCGCAACAAGAATCCAGCTTACATATACAAATACAGTGTTGTTGTTGAGCAGTTCGCCCAAAATCGGGATAGAACCAATGACCGGGATATTTATCGCAGGAATAGGATGAATACCGGGGTTTGAGAACGCACCCTTAACGCCGAAAATCGTTCTTAAAAGGAATACAGTAAGACCTCCAGCGAATATGTTGAGCGCAACGCCGATAATAAATTCATCGCTCTTGAACCTTATAACGAATACGCCGAAGAACAGTCCAATAAGTATTCCAACGAGAACCGCAAGCAAAACGCCCATAGCAGCGCTTGCAAAGAAGTAACTTCCGAGTACGGCAAAGAACGCACCTGTCAAAATCATACCGTCCATACCGATATTCATAATTCCGGCGTGCTGTGTGAAAAGGCCGCCGAGCGCCGCAAGAACTATCGGGGTAGCAGTCCTTAATGTGTTCTGCAAAAGTGCAACATTGAATATTTCACCCATTTTTTATGCCTCCTCTTTGAGCTTTGCATTGAGCTGCATTCTCTGTTTTTTGACAGCAATCCTCGACTTAATAGTGCTTGTTATGCCTCTTTCAGCAGCCATAAAGAAAATTATTATCGACTGAATAACGAGTATAAGCTCGCTCGAAACACCGCTATTAAGCTCCATTGCGCTTGCGCCAACCTTCATTGCACCGAAGAATAAGCTCATAAATACTATACCTATCGGGTTGTAACGCATAATCATCGCAACGAGCATTCCGTCAAAATAGAATTCGTTGCTAAGGTCGGGTTTGAATCTGCCCTGTGTAGCATAAACTTCAAAAAGTCCAACAATACCGCACATTGCGCCTGAAATAATCATTGCCCATATTGCGGATTTATCGCTCTTCATACCCGAAAAGAACGCAAACCTTGAATTTTGACCTGTTATTTTCATTTCAAAGCCCTGCGAAGTCTTGCGCATAAGATACCATACAAGAATTGTTATTACAGCAGCGATAAAAATCGTTGTCGTAAGGCTCGAATTAGGTATTATTGACGGGAATCTGAAATTAGGATCTATTGCAGGCGTACCCGATGCTATACCCTTTTCGCTCGTCTTTAGCGGTCCGTTTGCAAGGTATGAACAAAGATAAATCGCAATAGAGTTCATCATAACCGTTACAATAACTTCATCAACCTTAAATTTAACCTTCAATACAGCAGGAATGTACGCATAAAACGCACCAGCAGCCATTGCAGCAATGAACGCAAGCGGTATCGCAATTACAGGCGAAAGCCCATAACACGTATAACCGATTATTGCAGAAGCCATACCGCCAAGGTATAACTGACCTTCACCGCCAACATTGAAAATCCCAGCATATGCGCCAATAGCAGTTGCAATACCCGTCATACAAAGCGTAACCGACTTTGCAAGTGTGTTTCCTATAACACGAGGCGAACCAAACGCACCCTTTATCGTTTCACCATATGCGCTTATGGGATCGTGACCTGTAATTAGCATAATTATCGCACCGACAAGCAGCGCAGCAAATACACTTATAAAAAGTGAGAGGAAATATCCCCAATCAATCTTTTTGTTTTTCATATCATTTTCCTCAGAATTATTCATCTATTTTTGATGCGTTGGTCATATAGTAACCAATATCCGATTTATCAATTTCACCGTTTACAAACTCGCCCGTTATCCTGCCCTCATAAATCGTAACAATCCTGTCAGAGAGCGCAAATAATTCGTCAAGGTCTGCGCTAACAAGCAGTATAGCGCAACCCTTGTTGCGTTCGTCAATAATAAGCTTGTGTATAAATTCCATTGCGCCAATATCAACGCCTCGTGTCGGCTGTGATATTATAATTACCGGATTTTCAAACGATATTTCCCTTGCAAGAACTACCTTTTGCATATTTCCGCCCGAAAGCGAACCTGCGCTTATTTCAACAGATGAACTTCTTATATCAAATTCTTCAAATAACCGCTTTGCATATTCCCTTATAGGCTTTCTCTTCATATGAATGCCCTTAACGGCAAATTCTTCAGCCTTGTGCTTGCCCGAAATAAGGTTGTCCTCTATGCTCGCTGAAAGTGAAACGCCTGTCGTCATTCTGTCCTCAGGAATGTGCGAAACACCAATATCCCTAATCTTGCCGGGCGTCATACCCTTTATATCCTTGCCACAAATGGTAATTGAACCCGATTTGTATTGACGCAAACCCGTTATCGCCTCGACAAGCTCACTCTGTCCGTTGCCCTCTATGCCTGCTATGCCGACAATCTCGCCTGCGTGAACAGATAAAGAAAGATTTTTTACAGCTTCAAGTGAACGATTATCAAGCACCGTAAGCGATTTTATGTTTATTAGCTCTTCACCGCTCGTTTTTTTGCGTTCAAGCTTGGGAAGAAGTACTTCCCTGCCGACCATCATTGAAGCTAATATTCTCTCGTTTACGTTTTTTGTTTGCTCAACACCGACAAGCTTGCCCCTTCGCATAACGCCTACTCGGTCTGAAATAGCCATTACTTCGTAAAGCTTGTGAGTAATTATAATAACCGTCATCTGCTTTTCACGAACGATTCGCCTTATTACATCGAATAATTCGTCCGTTTCCTGCGGAGTAAGTACGGCAGTTGGTTCATCAAGAATGAGTATGTCTGCACCACGATAAAGCGTTTTAAGTATCTCAACCCTCTGCTGAAGGCCAACGCTTATCCTGTCTATCCTGTCCTTTGGCGAAACTTTAAGCCCGTATTCACGGACAAGGTTTTCAACTATTTCACAAGCACCTTTTTCATCAAAGAATATGCCATTTTTCATAGGCTCTTTGCACATAACAATGTTCTCTGCAACTGTAAATGACGGAACGAGCATAAAATGCTGATGCACCATTCCTACACCAAGCCTTATCGCCTCAGACGGATTGTATTTTGTTATAAGCTCACCCTTTATGTAAACCTTGCCGGCAACAGGTTCGTTCATTCCGTACAAAACCTTCATAAGCGTTGATTTGCCTGCTCCGTTCTCACCTACAAGAGCGAATACTTCACCCTTTTTGATTTCAAGCGAAACATCATCGTTTGCAAGGACTGATGGAAATTGCACCGATATATGCTCGAATTTTACTATGCTTTCAGCGTTATCCATTTAATTATCTCCCAAGAATATGTTATAGGAACATTCCTACCGCTCCTATAATATCACAATTTCAATATAAAATAAAGCAAAATCAATCAGATTTTAGCAATTATAATCAACTCCATATTTAAAAACTCCTAACTCCAAATAATATATTTGCAAATAATTATTCAATGTGTTATAATTTAATTGAGTTCAATTTAATTGAAGGGAGTATAGGCTAATGAAAGAGATAATTCAACAGAATTTCCATGGTGAGAGAGCATTGTTCGCTTGCCGTGACACGAAGATAATAGACAGCGTATTTGTAGACGGAGAATCACCGCTCAAAGAGGCAAGGAACATCGAGCTTATGGGAAGTATGTTCCGCTGGAAGTATCCGCTGTGGTACTGTGAGAACATAAAGGCTGATAAATGCACATGGTTTGATATGGCACGTGCAGGCGTGTGGTACACAAAAAACATAGAAGTAAACGACGCAGTAATTCAGGCGCCGAAGAATTTCCGCCGCTGTGACGGGTTGAAGCTTAAAGATGTGGTTTTCACAAATGCGCTTGAAACGCTTTGGAGCTGTAAGAACGTTGAATTAAATAATGTTTCAGCAAAGGGCGATTATTTTGCAATGAACAGCGAGAACATAAAAATTGACGGCTTTACGCTTGACGGCAACTATTCTTTTGACGGAGTAAAGAATGTTGAAATACATAACGCACGTATGCTCACGAAAGACGCATTCTGGAACAGCGAAAATGTAACTGTCTATGATTCTTTCATTTCGGGCGAATATCTTGGCTGGAACGCAAAGAACCTGACGCTCGTCAACTGCACGATTGAAAGCTTGCAGGGAATGTGCTACATAGACAACCTTAAAATGATTAATTGCAAGCTTATAAATACAACACTCGCATTTGAATATGCTTGCGTTGACGCTGAAATAAATTCAAAAATAGACAGCGTTTTCAATCCCTCAAGCGGAACAATAAAGGCTCAGTCAATCGGGGAGCTTATAATCGAAAAGGATAAAATCGACCCGTCAAAGACTAAAATCATCTGCTCGGATATAGCTAAAAAGTCGGATAAACCCGAATGGATTGACTAATATGCGATACGATTTTGACAGCATAGTAGATAGGGGCAATACCCAGTCGCTCAAATGGTCGATTAAAGAAAACGAGCTTCCTATGTGGGTTGCGGATATGGATTTTAAGGCTGCACCCGAAATTAGAGAAGCTCTTATGAAAAGGCTTGAACATGGCGTTTTCGGTTATAGCGATTTGACGGATGAATGGTATGAAAGCTATATTTTATGGTGGAAAAAATACCATAATTTCAATATTGAGAAAGAAGATTTAATTTTTTCAACAGGTGTTGTTCCGTCAATCTCGTCAATAGTTAGGAAGCTTACGACGGCTAATGAAAATGTTGTTATACAAACTCCTGTATACAACATATTTTTCAATAGCATCATAAATAATGGCGCACGTGTGTATGAAAGTCCGTTAAGGTACGAAAACGGAGAGTATTCAATAGATTTTGTAGACCTTGAAATGAAGCTCAAAGACCCTCAGTCAACGCTTATGATTCTTTGCAATCCGCATAACCCGGTAGGCAAGATATGGGATAGAGAAACGCTTGCAAAAATAGGCAAACTCTGCAAAAAATACGGAGTTACTGTCGTATCCGATGAAATTCATTGCGATATAACAAAGCCGAATTGCGAATATTATCCTTTTTTGTCGATAGATGAAACGTGTCAGGAGGTCGGAATAAGCCTTATCGCACCGACAAAGGCATTCAATATAGCAGGCTTGCAGACTTCAGCAGTATGCGTTAAAAATCCGTTTTTGAGGCATAAGGTGTGGCGTGCGCTCAATACAGACGAGGTCGCAGAACCTAACGCTTTTGCGCAGACAGCAGCTATTGCAGCATTCAATAACGGTAAAGCATGGCTTGATGAAATGCGTGAGTACGTATTTGAAAACAGGCGCATAGCAGGCGAATTTATAAAAGCGAACATTCCACAAGTTCAGCTTGTCGAGGCGGAAGCAACATATCTTCTGTGGCTGGATATATCGAAAGTATCCCAAAATAGCGATGAGCTTGAATCGTTTATAAGGGAAGAAACAGGGCTTTATGTGACTTCGGGCGCAGAATATGGAGAATCGGGCAGGAAGTTTTTGAGAATGAACGTTGCGTGTCCTAAGAGCGTAGTTCTTGATGGGCTTGAAAGGCTCAAAGTAGGAATTGAAAAGTTTAATAAAAGGTAAAGAAAACAGCACCGAGCATAACTCGGTGCTGCGGTTTTTAATGTTATTTATTTCTCCAAACACCTGAGGCATCGACATAACCTTTGCCGGGTTCTCGCCAAACACCCGAAGCATCGACATAACCATCACCAGGATTTCTCCAAGTACCCGAAGCATCGACATAACCATCACCAGGATTTCTCCAAGTACCCGAAGCGTCGACATAACCATCGTCGGGATTTCTCCAAGTACTTGAATAATCAA